>CAWUJF010000386.1:0-3959 GCA_963922405.1 uncultured Hyphomicrobiales bacterium
AAGCGCTACCTGTGCATTTCGCGTTCGTGGTTTAAGGGACCCGGTTACCACTGCAGCGCCGCCCCGTTCACGCCGAACCAATTCGGCAATTGCATAAACCTCGTTTGCTGAAAATGCTACAATCGCGCTCCTGGTAGGCATTCGTGTAATTTTCTTGGAACCGGAATATTGAAGAACAGACATTCTTGGCCGAATCATTACGTTGAGCCCGGGTAGTAAGTCCCTCAAGGCACCTTCCATCGTATCGGCGCCGAGGAGCATGGTTTCTTGCCTGCCCCTTAGATTGAGTATCCGGTCAGTAAAGAAATGCCCTCGTTCCAGATCCGTTGCGAGCTGGCACTCATCAATGGCTACAAATTCTGCATCGGTTTGCTCCGGCATGGCCTCTACTGTGCATACCTGAAAACGCGCAGTGGCAGGCGTTACCCGTTCTTCGCCTGTTATGAGGGAAACATTTGCCACCCCAACCTTGTCACAAATCCGTCCGTAAACCTCTCTTGCGAGCAGGCGCAGGGGCAATCCAATCAGCCCGGAATTATGAGCGACCATACGCTCGATTGCCAAATGAGTTTTGCCAGTGTTGGTAGGGCCAAGAACGGCTGTTACACCATAGCCTTTGGCGGATTGTGGGGAATGCGACATTCGCAATTTTACCAATTACAGATAACTGATATCTGGTTTACCCAAGAGCTTCCTGCAAGTGCAACCACGAAATATAAGTTGTGCGCAACAATATTTACTGAGTGGGGCTCCCGAAATATTCAGGTACCGCACTGAAGCGACCGTATTTTGTGCTGACACTAATCTTAATTGGCGTAAAAACGCTAACGCCGCCCATGGGAGCCAACCAGATTTCCATGTTTTTGTTGGCGGCCATTTCCTTGATGTTTCGGTGGTTTTTTTTGTGTCCGGCTATTGGAATATATCTAAGGCGGCAAACATAGGCGTGGCCATTGTAGCCAGCCGTTTTCACCGGTTTAGTGTTCAAGTATCGGAGTTTGATATCGTAGCGGGTTTCGCCGTCAAAGATCGGGAACCTTTGGTTACAGACCTTACGACCGTCTCTTGCATCTTTTCCCGTCACTGGGATGATAATCGGGCTTGCAGGGTCGAGAACTGCAGCTAAATGCTGGGCTTCTACCGGCACGTAATTGGGTGCTTTGCGTACCTTTGGCTTCTTGTTGTATTTTAGCTCAACATCACTGACCTTGTCGTTTGCAAATGCAAGGCGAACGCTTTCAGGTTTCTTCTTTTTCTGAACAACGGAGACTTTATGAGCTTTTGGCTTCAAATCGGTTTTCTGCAATTCACCTTCACTGAAAACCTCGCCAGTGCCGCTGGTAAACCAGTTTACAAGCCCCGCAGTATGTCCAGCACCTTTTAAGGAATAGGAATTGTCATCGAAGTTTATATCGAATTTCACTTTGGCGATGTCCAACCCGCCAAATTTTACCGCAAATCTGGTTTCGTGTTTAATCTCTTCAGCATTGGCTGGTGAAGCCAGGACACCCAGTGTCAATATACTTCCCAGAACGCCATATTTGAAAACGGATCTCGCCATGATAGTTCTCCTACACTGACCAAGGTTATATGCCTTCGATGCTGAATGCGGGCTGAATAATGCAATGTCAGTTGAACAGATTAAGCTTAATGGAATAGCTAAGGGTATAAAAGGGCTGTTTTTTGATGTTTTGCTTGACGTTTTGGCCAAGTGCCACTATGACGCTTTCAACTTTCCTGAAGCTGCAGGACAACCTTCAAACCTTGAAAGCACAAGGTTAGGCCATTTTGCGCTCGTCAGGTCTAAAACGAATATAATACAAATTCAGGATTTTATCATGTCGAGACGTTGTGAATTGACAGGAAAAGGCGTTATGAGCGGCAACAATGTCAGCCACGCCAATAACAAGACCCGTCGCAGATTTCTGCCTAACCTGGTGGACGTAACTTTGATGAGCGATGCATTGAACCAACGTGTTCGCCTTCGCATTTCTGCACAGGCACTGCGGACAGTTGAGCATCGTGGTGGGCTGGATCAATTCCTGGCCAAAGCAAAAGATTCAGAGCTTTCTCAAAAAGCTAAAATTATCAAGAAACAAATTGCTAAGGCATCCGCTGAAGCCGCTGCTTAAGAAACGGTTTTATGGATTATCAAGCGGGGCATTGCTCCGCTTTTTTTATGTCAGCAGATGAGATTGAATTCGAGCATGCAAACTAAAGCAAATGACAGTTTATCGAGGCTGGTTCCCTATATTTTGGCAATGGTCATCATTGTCGTTGCATCCAACATATTGGTGCAGACGCAGTTTCAGTATTTTGGACTACAGGAAGTTCTAACTTGGGGCGCGCTAACCTATCCATTTGCGTTTCTTGTCAACGATCTAACAAACCGGCGCCTCGGCAACAAATCTGCTCGGCGTGTTGTCATGGTAGGTTTTGCAATCGCTGTAATATTGTCGATTTATTTCGCAACGCCAAGGATTGCAATTGCTTCCGGTAGTGCTTTTCTGGTTGCTCAGTTGATTGATATTGGCGTGTTTGACCGGCTGAGGACAAAATCCTGGTGGGTTCCACCTCTTATCTCCACATTTATCGGCTCTGCTGTTGATACGATTTTGTTTTTCGGCCTGGCGTTTGCACCGATGTTTGTCGGTCTTGATCAAGTCTTCGGGTATGAAGATGGATCTCTTGGCTTTCCAGCGAGTGCATTCGGGATTGCCATGCCTTTGTGGGCATCATTGGCATTGGGGGATTTCATCGTCAAAATTTGTATCGGAATTGTTGCACTCTTACCCTATGGCGGGTTGCTGAAACTTTCCGATAACCGGGCAACTTCAGTTTGATAATTTGAATTCCAACAGCAGTGTGCGTTGATTGCGGGAAAAATTATCGTCTGAAACAATTGTCAGCAAAACAGCTCCATCGTCGGTTTCGGTTATCGCCAAACCTTCCATATTGTCGATTTCCATGCTGCTTGTTGCTTCCATAATGATGGTCCCTTCAAGCACAGCATCAGGTTTGATGTTTTCTGCTTCGAAACGTCGAAATCTCATGGCTGGTCCTGTTACCGGCGTGTAGAAACGCTCCAGTATGATTAAATTTCCATCCGGTAGAAAGGCTGCATCTGTTAGCGAGTATCCGACTGTGCGGCTGACGAATATTGGATCCATTCTGTCGCCATCGACAATGAATGCCCGGTGTCTACCATCTGTGTTCGGTGCGTCTTCAGCAAACACAAGCAACTTGGCGGTGCCTGGAATTAGTGCGAGCGCCTCTGGTCCTTTATTGTTCGGTAGATTGTGCTTGGCAAAATCTATTGCCTTTGCACGTTCATCTGCGAACAGTTTTCCCTTTGTCAGATTGAAAGCTTCCACACGATGTTTTCTTTCAAAGCCAACCAGAAACTGACTGCCGGAAATCTCAAGCGATTCAGCATCCGAGTCTTTTTTTCGGGTGAGCCTTTTGCCTTTCCGGTCACGAAGGCGAGAAATCTCGGCATTTTCCAGCCCCTTCAGAATATTGTTATTTCGGTTTATGTCAGCTGTGAGGAAATGCCCCTTATCGGTAACTGCAAAAAGCTTGTTATCGACAATTCGCATCCCGGAAAGGCCTCCGAAGTCATCATTGTCACTTGTAAGGACCAGACCGCTAACAAATTCCAGTTCACCAAAGGTTCGTTCTTCAGGCTTATCCGGCGTAAATGCCTCGATCGGTTTTGCCTTGATTTTGATGTCCTTGGCTGAAGACAGGCCAACAGGCGCGATCACCATCATTGTGGCGAGAGCCATTCGGATCAAATTGTTTTGCAACATTTGTTTCTCCCTATCAGGAAGCTTTTTTCATTCGCTTGCGTCTTTGTGGTCGATCCGAAATTTCCGGATTTTCCTCAAACAGATCGGCTAGCTGTTCTGTGATAGCCCCTGCAAGTTCCTCAGCATCCACGATTGTGACAGCATTCT
>CAWUJF010000387.1:0-3937 GCA_963922405.1 uncultured Hyphomicrobiales bacterium
GAGCGGTTGCCTCTTCATCAGATTGGCCGCCAGAGAGGAACGCGATGCCTGGTACAGAGGCAGGTACGCATGATTTCAAACACCGTACCGTTTTCTCGGCAACTTCTTCCACGCTTGCCTTTGTGCCGGAAGACTGGCCAGGCACAATCATGTTTGGTTTTAAAACCATGCCCTCGAGGGTAACACCAGCATCGTAGAGTTCAGCGAATTGTGCTTTCAACGCCCATTCGGTTACTTCATAGCAGCGATCGATGTTGTGGGTTGAGTGTTCGCCATCCATCAACACTTCTGGCTCAACAATTGGTACGATCCCGGTCTCCTGACACAGAGCAGCATATCTGGCCAAAGCGTGTGCATTTGCCTTAATGCAATTCCATGAAGGTGTGTTTTCGGTGATAGTGATTACAGCCCGCCATTTAGCAAAACGAGCACCCTGCTCATAGTATCCTTGAAGACGACCACGAAGGCCATCAAGACCCTCTGTTACCTTCTCAATTGAACTGCCTGACAGAGCCTGAGCACCTTTGTCGACCTTTATCCCAGGAACTGCTCCGGCAGCTTTGATCAAATCGACCAGTGGTGTGCCATCTGCTGCCTTTTGCCCAAGAGTTTCTTCGAATAGGATAACCCCTGAAATATGGTTTTTCATGGCTTCATCAGCCCTGAAAAGCATCTCGCGGTAATCACGACGATTTTCCTCAGTGGACTCCACATTAATGGAATCAAAGCGTTTTTTGATAGTGCCGGTACTCTCGTCTGCCGCAAGGATACCCTGGCCCTCTGCAACCATTGCTATTGCAATGTCTTCGAGACGTTCGCTCATGCATATTCTCCTGAATTGAAAGTTGCTGCGTCATACCAGATGGTGCGTTTTTTTCAATTGTTATGGGCGGAAAAGAGCGTGTTTTTGATGCGAAATCTTAAATTTTCCCCCATTATCATAAATAGTGTTTGAAAAATCGGACTTCAATTTATGTTACGTGAACTTCAGAGCCAGGCTTTCCTCAATAATCCTGTGCCGACTATCGCGAAAATGCGTGAGCAGGGACCGTTAGTACCGGTCAAAATTCCAATTCTTGGCAAGATCTGGCTCACGACTACCCAAGCTGCAGCTGCTCACGTTTTGAAGGATGACAAGAATTTTACGATGCGCAAAGCCGGTGGAAAGGTTGTTGGCCTTTCCTGGTGGATGCCAAGGATGCTCACACGACTTACCTCAAACATGTTGTCTGCCGACGAACCGGATCACAAGAGACTTCGCGGATTTGTCGATCAGGCCTTCCACCGTCGAGAAGTTTTAAGCCTCGATAATTCAGTTGAATCTCTAGCAAATGAATATGCTCGCGATTTATTCAATCAAAATACGGAAACTGACCTCATGACGGGCTTTGCGCGAAAGCTACCGCTCGCTGTGATCTGTGAGCTTTTGGGTTTGCCTAAAGAAGACTGGCCGAAATTCATGAACTGGGCTGCAGGTATCACAACTGTGACAGGGGTTGTCTCTTTTTTATTTGGCATCAATAAACTTAAGCCGCTCACTAGGTATATCGAGGACCGCATCAAACTCGCAAAGGTTGAAAGCAGTTCAGGCCTGCTGCAGGATCTGGTAGATCTTAATAAGGAAGATCCGCAAATGACCGATGATGAACTGGTCGCAATGGTTTTTCTATTGCTGCTGGCCGGCCATGAAACAACCACCCACCTGATCAGCGGATCAATGCTCGAGTTTTTCAGACATCCCGAACAGTTGGAAAAGTTGAAAACTGACAGGGGTTTGATGGATCTCGCGGTGGAAGAGTGCCTGCGTTTTGTGTCACCGGTGCAAGGGAGTAAACCGCGCTATGTGCAGACAGATTGCGAAATTGAAGGGGTGAAAGTTTCAAAAGGTGAAGTGATTATGCCGTTTTTGGTTGCAGCCAATTTTGATCCTGCTGTGTTCGACGCTCCAGAGCGTTTTGATATTACCCGCAAACCAAATCGTCACATTGAGTTTGGCGCAGGGATACATTTTTGCCTTGGGCACCAACTTGCCAGGCTTGAGATGAAGCATGCACTGAATGCTTTGCTCACGACCTATCCGGATCTCAAGCCCGCTGTGCCGATTTCTGATATTCGATGGATTGAGAGATTTGGAATGCGCTCACTTCAAGCTTTGCCTGTAAAGGCATAAGCCGTTGTTAGTGAGCAATTCGCCTGACAGCGGGATTTCTTTCCAGTGAGATTGAAGAACGGATATCGCGTACCGATAAGATTCTGATATCTTCATTCCCTGGGCGTGGGACCACAAACAATTTGGAAACTTTTGAATTCATAACTCTATTCCTACTGCCAACACCTTTGATTGATGTGAGGGAATGATGAGTGATTCGTCAAAATCTGTTTGTGCAAAAAGTCACACATCAGAAGTTCCGCCTGCTTTTCGAGTACTGCAACTCCTGGCAGGACTTTGCCTTCCATCCATTCAAGGAATGCACCACCGGCAGTCGAAACATAGGTGAAGTCTTTGGCTGCGTCTGCATGATTAAGTGCAGCAACTGTGTCGCCGCCACCTCCAACTGACGTTAGTTTTCCTGCGGCCGTACTTTCTCCAGCCATTTTTGCAACAGATACGGTTGCTGCATCAAATGGTGTGATTTCAAAGGCACCGAGCGGGCCATTCCATACAAGGGTTTTGGAACTCTTGATGCGATCGGATATTTTTTCTACTGATTTTGGGCCTGCATCCAGAATCATTTTGTCTGCAGGGCACTGATCTGCTGCTACGATTTCGTTTTCAGCATTCGCGGCAAATTCACCAGCTACGACCACATCATCGGGTAGTATGATTTCGCAACCCTCGGCATCGGCTTTAGCCAGGATTTCACGAGCAGTGTCACCAAGGTCGTGCTCGCATAGGGATTTACCGACATCGATACCCTGAGCCGCAAGAAAGGTGTTGGCCATGCCGCCACCTATCACCAAATGATCAACCTTGCCTACAAGATTGCCCAGTAGATCAAGCTTCGTGGACACTTTTGCGCCGCCAACGATGGCGATAACCGGTTTTGTTGGGTTTCCTAAACCTGCTTCCAGTGCTTCAAGCTCAGCTTGCATTGTGCGACCTGCAACGGCTTCCATATGCCTTGCCAGTCCTTCTGTTGAAGCGTGAGCCCTGTGAGCGGCAGAAAATGCATCAGAGACAAAGATATCACCATTGGCAGCCAACTCCGAAATGAAGGCTTCGTCGTTTTTTTCTTCACCAGAGTGGAATCTTGTGTTCTCCAGCAGAATCACATCACCATTTTCCATGGCACTCACAGCAGCTTCAGCCATGGGGCCGATACAATCAGTTGCAAATGCTACTGGCTTTCCGATCATGTCTGACAGTGTGGAAACCACGGGCGCAAGAGACATTTCCGGTACGATTGCTCCTTTTGGGCGGCCGAAATGCGCAAGCAAAATTACCTTGCCACCTTTTTCAGATATTTCACCGATTGTTGGCAGAATTCTCAATATTCTGGTCGCATCCGATACCTGGCCATCAGCCATCGGTACATTGAGGTCAACGCGAACCAAAACGCGTTTTCCTGAAACATCCACGTCATCAAGGGTTTTGAAAGATGGCATTTGTTTTTCCTTACAGGGGAGACTGCACACGAGTGCTTGGTAGAATTCCGCGCCTTTATAGCGGGTTTGGGATCAAAATCCACTCTTCTAATGTATGATTTTAAAGGATTATTAACCATAAAAATCCACTCTTCGGCGCAAACCGGAGACCATTATGCCAAGAATTCTGGGTGTTGCACTTTCTCTATCATTGTTTGTCTCGGCTTGCGCCTCACCGGTCGCAAAGAAGACCGAGCAGACTTACGCGCCGGAGGCGTTTTATATCTCTGACGTTAGTGTTGGTGTGGACAATGGAATAATCAGTACGCCCAATCTGGAACATGACCTTCTT
>CAWUJF010000388.1:0-3928 GCA_963922405.1 uncultured Hyphomicrobiales bacterium
CAATGGCAGCAAATCCCCAGATCGAGACATTGGTTGTAGCTGGAGGTGTCGCAGCAAATTCTGAGATCCGGGACCGTTTAAGCAACCTGTGTGCACGTAACAGCTGGCAGTTAGTAGCGCCACCTATTAAATTATGCACAGACAATGCAGCCATGATCGCCTGGGCTGCCCTTGAACACCTTGAAAAAGGAGAATGTTCTCAGTTGAACATATCAGCCCGATCCCGCTGGCCGCTGGATCAGGACTCAACAACTGTAGTGGGGTCTGGCCGGAAAGGAGCAAAGGTTTGAGAGAAAAGATATCCATTGTTGGTGCTGGTGCATGGGGAACAGCGCTGGCATGCATCTCTGCAAGAGCTGGACATGAAACCCTGTTATGGGGCCGGTCTCAAGAAGTGGTAGATGAAATAAACGCGAAAAAGACCAACCAGAAGTATCTCGGTAATTTAGAGCTTCACCAAGACATTAAAGCCACAACAAACCTGTCTGACGCACTTGATAAGAGTTCTCTCATTCTTCTATCAATTCCAACGCAGACAATCTCATCACGCCTCCAGGATTTTCCCACAATTCCCGCAGAAACAATCATCGTGACCACCTGCAAGGGCATCGACCGTCGCACAGGAAAACTACCGGCAGAGCTCACCGCAGAAACTTTTCCTTCAAATAATGTGGGCGCTCTTTCAGGTCCGAGTTTCGCCGTGGATGTTGTGGCAAATCTACCCACCGCAGTTACAGTGGCGAGTAAAAGCGAAGGTGTTGCTGACATATTAGCGAGCCTGCTCTCACACGACTTGTTCCGGTGTTACGCATCAACTGATTTGAAAGGTGTCGAGCTTGGTGGCGCCCTGAAAAATGTTCTTGCACTGGCGGTTGGCGCAACACGTGGAATGGAACTGGGTGCTAGTGCCGAAGCCGCTCTTATAGCTAGAGGCTTTGCAGAAATAACAAGACTGGCCGTAAACCTGGGCGCAAAGGCGGAAACCCTTTCCGGGCTTTCGGGATTGGGCGACCTTGTACTCACTTGCTCCAGCACCAAATCGCGAAACTTCACCTATGGAATAGCCATGGGACGCGGTGACAGTCTTGATGGATTAAAACTTGCTGAAGGAGCATTCACAGCGAGCGTGGCCAACAAGATCGCGCGGGAAAGAGGCCTTGAAATGCCCGTCACAGAAGCCATAGTAGAGGTACTGGACAATCGCATTACCGCCCATGAGGCTGTGCGGAGATTGCTTTCCAGACCGCTGAAAAGAGAACAATAAACGCAATCGGAGATAGAAAATGCAATATTGGTTGTTCAAGTCCGAACCATTCAAATGGTCATGGGAACAACAAAAGGCCAAAGGTGATGTGGGTGAAGAATGGGACGGCATTCGAAACTACCAGGCCAGAAACAACATGCGCACCATGAAAATCGGTGATCGTGGGTTTTTCTATCACTCGAATGAAGGCCTTGATGTGGTGGGTATCGTGGAAGTTTCAGCCGAAAGTGCCCCCGATTCCACTACCGATGATGAGCGCTGGGATTGCGTTCATGTCCGCGCACTTTGCGACATGCCTGAGCCCGTCACCCTGAAAGCTGTTAAGGCAAATCCAAATCTGGCTGACATGTCTTTGGTCACATCCATGCGCCTTTCCGTGCAACCTGTTAAGGACAACGAGTGGATGGAAGTCTGTCGCATGGGTGGCCTGAACGGCAAAACACTTAAGCCACTTTAGAATTGCAAATCAATTCCAGTTCAAAACCAGACACTGGTAGCTGCGCTTCCGTGAATAAAATTGGTTTTGTGCGCTGCATACGAAATCCGGTCTTGAAGTTTCTACTCATATGGTGAGAGTGATCAGATGACGTTTCATCTCTCCAACCAGACAGCAAGACACCTTATTCTTCATTTGCAAGGGCTGACCAGACCACCACACCTTGCCATGAAGCCGGGTGAACTTGCATCACTGATACATCAGTTGGGATTTGTACAGCAGGACTCCATTAGATGGGTAGAGCGCGCCCATCACATGACCCTTTTTGCCCGCAATCAAACCTATCGTCCCCGACATCTGGAAAAGCTGCATGAAAGCGGACATCTGTTCGAAAACTGGACCCATGATGCTTCGCTCATTCCATCCGAATTCTGGCAATTCTGGAAACACAAATTCGTACGTCAGGAACAACGGCTTCGTAAAAAGTTCCTGGACTGGCAAGGAGAAGGCTTCGAAGATCATATCAATGCCCTGCGCACGCGGATTGATGAGAATGGTATTCTCCGTTCCCGTGATCTTGAAAAACCCAAGGGTGCAAAGCTCGAGATGTGGCAATGGCATGATGGAAAAGCTGCATTGGAATTTCTTTGGCGTACGGGACAATTGGCTGTTCCTCGCCGGGAGGGATTCCAGAAATGCTATGATTTAAGCGAACGCGTTCTGCCCGCTGAATGCTATCATGCGGAGTGCGATCATCAGGCCTTTGTGGATTGGGCATGTCGATCAGCTTTGGATCGCCTAGGTTTCGGAACACCTGCTGACATCGCCCGATTTTGGGATTTGATCAGCATCGACGAAGTCAAGAATTGGCTGGATGAACGCGGCAACCAGGAAACCACGCGAATAACCGTCGCTCCAATCGGCAAATCAGAACCGAAGGAATTTTTTGCCCGTTTGGATATCGAAAATGTCGTCGAAAATCTTCAAAAACTGCCAGAGAGAACCAGGATTCTATCGCCATTTGATCCGGTAATTCGAGACAGGAAGAGATTGCTTTGGCTGTTCGGATTTGATTATCGCATAGAAATCTATGTGCCGCCTGAAAAGCGAAAATATGGCTACTATATTTTCCCCATATTAGAACGGGATAAAGTGGTAGGACGCATCGACATGCAGGCACGTAGAAATGAAGATGCTCTGGTAATTAAACAGTTATGGCTTGAAAAGAGGGCCAGATGGTCCAATGCTTTTTGTGATCGTTTGATGTCTGAGCTCTTCCGACAGGCACGGCTCTGCAATGTGAAAGATATCATATGGGAAGAAGGCTGCAGTTACCGGCCAAATGCATGAGCCATATCCTGCTCATCGGCCAAAGACTTGTGTAAATGCACCATCAAGGTTGCCGCAAATACCGGAGTGAGAATGTTCACGATGGGTATGGCCATGAGGCCTGCAACGATCATCCCACCAAGAAAAACCGTCCCCCAATGCTGTCTTCGAAGAGCATGCGCTTCTTTTTCAGGCCGAAACCGCATAGCAGCAAACTGGAAATATTCGCGACCCAGCAGATAGCCGTTGGCAACGAAAAAGACCACTACGCCAACTCCGGCGAACAAGAAGAGAAGCAAGGCAATCAGATTCACAAAAGCCACAAGCAACAGGAATTTGGTTGATAACCACAATGCCTTTTCAAACGGTACTGCTTTACCCTTCTTGTGATTTGGATAGTCTCTTTCCTCAATGTGCTCAGCCACTTCATCGAGGAACAGACCAGCAAATATGGCAGATGTTGGTGCGAGCAGAAAACCGGCTCCCACAATAACACCGGCACCCAATAACCAGGCAAGAATTGTCGTAATCCAGGTCCAGCCCTCCAGAAATGGAAACAAATAGGTCGTGGCAAGCATTTGCAGGCCAAGCCAGATTCCAAAAAATAAAAGCAATGTTAGCCCAATTGACTTGGCCACCACGGAACGGAACCGAGGTTTGAATATATCGCTGGCGGATCGCATAGCTACTTCATAAATCATGCAATGGACATAGGTATCTGCTTATTAAGTTACAAGAATTTCCTAATCTTCTCTTTCAAAATCCAACCTGTAGGTTTATGCAGAGCAAACTGAATCGGAGATCGATAAACATGGGAAACAAAGAATTTGATGTTCTGGCGATTGGCAATGCAATTGTTGATATTATTGCGAGGGCTGAAGATGATTTTCTGGCAAAAG
>CAWUJF010000389.1:0-3927 GCA_963922405.1 uncultured Hyphomicrobiales bacterium
TTTCCCAGATGGTGGACCGGATTTTGACCCTGGAGGAAGGCCAAAGACTTTACCTTCTTGCACCGATTGTAAGGGGCAGAAAGGGCGAGTATCGCAAGGAATTGGCCGAACTGACCAAAAAGGGCTTCCAGCGCGTCAAAGTGGACGGCACTCTTTATGAAATTGCTGATGTGCCTCCGCTTGACAAGAAATACAAGCATGACATCGACGTGGTTGTAGACCGGGTTGTGGTCCGCGAAGACATCGCAACCCGATTGGCTGACTCTCTGGAGACCGCTTTGAAGCTTTCCGAGGGCCTCGCCATTGCAGAATTGGCGGACAAACCACTACCGGAAAACGAGACAGCAGCAGGCGGTGCGGCAAACAAGTCGCTCAATGAAACCCACGAACGTATCGTCTTTTCTGAGAAATTCGCTTGCCCGGTCTCCGGATTTACAATCTCCGAGATTGAGCCTCGCCTTTTCTCATTCAACAACCCGTTTGGTGCGTGCCCATCATGCGATGGTTTGGGAACGCAAAAGGGTATGGATCCCGATATGGTCGTGCCGGATCCAACGCTGACTTTGCGTGGTGGCGCTATTCTCCCATGGTCAAAATCTTCGACCCCTTCCCCTTACTACGCGCAGACCCTTGAGGCACTTGGCAAGCATTACGGCTTCAAGCTGAATGATGCCTGGAAAGACCTGTCGCCGGAAGCCAAGGAAGCGGTTCTGCATGGCACAGGAAAAACAGAAATTGATTTCCACTACGATGATGGTCTGCGTTCCTATAAAACCCGCAAGACTTTTGAAGGCGTAATTCCAAATCTTGAGCGCCGTTGGCGGGAGACTGACTCTTCCTGGATGCGCGAAGAGATTGAGAAGTTCATGTCTTCGTCCCCATGTGAAGCCTGCGGGGGAAATCGTCTGAAGCCCGAAGCCTTGTGTGTGAAGCTCAACGGCAAACACATTTCAGACATCACTCAGCTTTCCATCAAGAATGCAGCGGTATGGTTCAATGAACTCCCTGACACCATGGATGAAAAGCAGAATGAGATTGCCACAAGAATTCTGAAAGAAATCAGAGAGCGTCTTAAATTCCTGAACGATGTGGGCCTTGATTACTTGTCTCTCTCACGGAATTCAGGGACGCTCTCCGGTGGAGAAAGCCAGCGTATTCGCCTTGCCTCCCAAATCGGCTCCGGTCTTACCGGCGTGCTGTATGTCCTGGACGAACCATCCATCGGATTGCATCAGAGAGACAACGCAAGACTGCTTGAAACACTCCGCCATCTGAGAGCCCTGGGCAACACGGTCATTGTCGTGGAACACGATGAAGACGCCATATTGACCGCAGACCATCTGGTGGATATCGGCCCGTTGGCTGGCATACACGGTGGTCAGGTGATTGCTTCCGGCACGCCTAAACAGGTAATGAAAAGCAAGAACTCGCTGACCGGCAAATACCTGACCGGCGAACTCGCAGTTCCACTGCCCCTACAACGGCGTAAAGGGAAAAAAGGAAAGCTGGTCCGCGTGAAAGGTGCCACAGGCAATAATCTGCAAAACGTGACGGCTGATTTCCCACTGGGCTTGTTCACCTGCGTTACCGGCGTTTCCGGCGGTGGCAAATCCACCTTGCTGCTTGAAACCCTATATAAGGCGGCAGCCCGACGCATCGGCAAGGCAAGGGCGGCCCCTGCTCCGCATGAATCGATTGAAGGCCTGGAACACCTCGACAAGGTCATTGATATCGACCAGTCACCAATCGGTCGAACACCAAGATCAAACCCAGCTACCTATACTGGAGCGTTCACACCAATCCGCGAATGGTTCGCCGGCCTGCCTGAAGCAAAGTCCCGTGGTTACGCACCGGGCCGCTTTTCCTTCAACGTGAAGGGTGGCCGGTGTGAAGCTTGCCAGGGCGACGGTGTTATCAAGATCGAAATGCACTTCCTGCCGGATGTTTACGTGACCTGTGACGTTTGTCAGGGCAAGCGCTACAACCGTGAGACCCTGGAAGTTCTGTTCCGTGGCAAATCCATTGCTGATGTGCTCGATATGACCGTGGATGAAGCAGAAGAATTCTTCTCCGCCGTTCCATCCGTTCGGGACAAAATGGAAACGCTCAAAAGGGTTGGGCTTGGCTATATCAAGGTGGGCCAACAGGCCACTACGCTTTCCGGTGGTGAAGCCCAACGGGTGAAGCTTGCCAAAGAACTGTCCAAACGGGCCACAGGCCGCACATTGTATATTCTGGATGAACCGACCACAGGTCTCCATTTCCACGATGTGGCAAAGCTTTTGGATGTGCTGCACGAGTTGGTGGACAATGGAAACACCGTTGTGGTCATCGAACACAATCTGGAAGTGATTAAGACCGCTGACTACATTCTGGACCTTGGTCCTGAAGGTGGTGACGGCGGTGGTGAGCTGGTTGCATCAGGAACGCCGGAAGAAGTCTGCGATGTGGAACGCAGTTACACCGGGCAATTCCTGAAAGAATTGCTGGACAGACGCCCGCAAAGCGGAAATGCCGAGGCAGCTGAGTAATTCTATTCTGATTGCCAACCGGGTAATGTCAGGTCGTAGAAGTTAAATCTTCACAGTCTGTTTTGTGAACGGGTTTTGATAGAGCTCGTCATGGGACTCAACCCCTTCGCTGATCACGCAATCGCTTCTGGGACGCGCCACACAGAGCAGGACATAGCCGGCAGATGATTGTCGTTTGTTTAGCGCGGTTGCATTGGGTTGCACCACTTTGCCGGAAATAAGCTTGGCAGCACAGGATATACACCCGCCGTAATCGCAGCCAATGGGAAGTTGAATACCTGCTTTCAAAGCGGCCTTGTAAATCGGTTCGTCCTCATCAACTTCGAGGATCACATCACTGTTTTGCAGTTTCACCGAATAGGATTTGGCCGTCATATCAAATGGTCTGTCCAAGTTTTGGTTTCCAGAACGGCCGGAACAGCTCGATTTTAGGGCACCGGTTCATAACCACCCGCATACCCGCATCCTCACACATCCGCGCAGCACCTTCGTCAAATACACCAATCTGGCTCCACAAAACCTTGGCACCGGCATCAATCGCTTCCTGAGCAATACCCGGCAGAGCGTGGGATGCACGAAAGACCTGCACCATATCAACCGGTTCATCCACATCAGCAATCGTGCGGAATACGGGCAGCCCGCGGATTTCGTCCACACCTTCCTTTGGATTAACCGGCTTCATATTGTAGCCCTGTTCATGCAGAACACGAAGCACACCATAACTGAACTTCGTCGGATCCGGACTGGCACCAACCATGGCAATGGTCTTAACTTCCTTCAGGATCGAAGCCAGATACTCTTCCGGATAATCTTCGTGATGGTTCATGTAACCCATGTTCTATTCTCCTCACAACCAGATGTCGGACGTGCAATCGCCGCCAGGATATCTCGTTTCATGACAACGTGACGGCCCGTTTGGTTCCTTGCCAAAATCCACGATGAAGTCCTTATTGATCTCCATGCCTCCATTTTCCGTATCACAATCCACCATCAACATGACACCGCCCTTGTGACGGATTTCCGGATAAAACTGATTATCCCAGGTGGAAAAGAGTGAAGTGGTCACATAAAGCCTTTTGCCATCGAGGCTCAACTGGATCATTTGCGGACCGCCAGCAATTTCGACACCGTTCACAACCGGTGCCTTTTGAAGCAATCCACCCATCCAGACCTGCCCTGTCAGCTTCGGATTATGTGGATCAGAAATATCATACTGGCGGATGTCTCCATGAAGCCAGTTACACAGATAGAGATATTTATCATCCATGGAGAGCAGGATAACGGTGATCAGGCCCGGCAAAGGAATGGGCCACTCAGGATGGGGCTCATTGTCCACATCAATGATCTTTTCCCATTGCCATTCTTCGGCTTCATCCTTCCACCAATGGATGATGTT
>CAWUJF010000390.1:0-3925 GCA_963922405.1 uncultured Hyphomicrobiales bacterium
GAATTCAAGAGCGAAATTTGAGTGCCCATACCATGTCAATTTCATTGCCAAATCCTTCCATTGGGGTTATCGGGTTCGAAACCACCGAACCACAAAGCTACCTTTCATGCAATCAGGCATCGTAGAAATTTCAGAGATCCCGTCGCTTCATTCTCCAGGCACCCGTTTGATGGGCCTTGATCTGGGTACAAAGACAATCGGAATTGCCGTGTCAGACTCACGTCTAACGATCGCTACTGCAAGGGAAACGCTAAAGCGCAAGAAATTCACGCTTGATGCGCAGGCTTTGCTTGAAATGGCTGAAAGAGAGGAAGTCTTTGCCTTCGTACTTGGTCTTCCGCTCAATATGGATGGCAGCGAAGGCCCAAGGGCACAGGCGACAAAAGCTTTCGTGCGCAACCTTCAGCCCCTCACCGATCTGCCAATCGTGTTATGGGATGAGCGTTTGTCGACGGTTGCAGCAGAACGGGCCATGATCGAAGCCGACATGTCCAGGCAGAAACGTTCAGAGAAAATTGATTCAGTTGCGGCTGCTTTTATTCTGCAGGGTGCACTTGACCGGTTGCAAAGTCTTTGACTTCAGGCGTCGCGGTTGAAATTCTTGAAGCTTGAGGCTGAAGGTCACCGTAAATTGCTGGTGTGCTATCACCCTCTTCTTCACGAACTGGTGCCACTTTGTTGCGCAGCCAAGCCCATGTCTGAGGTAGCCAGTGTTTGTACCAGCGCAGTGCAGCAATGCCCAGAACGATGAGTGTATCCACAAAGAATAACCATGCGATGGCGAGTGGCACATCAGCAGGCGGCATGCGCAGGATATCACCGTAAACCTGGTAGATATGCTGGTGGAACTTATACGAAAAGACGAAACTTGGGCCTGTGTTATACAAGCTTGCAAAATGCCATCCCCAGAAGATGAAGATGGTGATAGCCCAGAGGTAAAGAATTTTCCGCATCGATTTGCCTTTTTCGTTCTGCACCAAGTATGCTTTAGGGTACGGAAATTCTCAACGTAAACCATTTGTTAAGGTTAACGGCAAAACTGCTTTAAATTGGGACACTTAAGCGGATTTTATATTCCGCTACTGAACTATTTTCAGGAAAATCGGGGCTTAAGCTGTGAAAAGTCGCTCGATCAGAGCCTTTGCATTATGGCGAGTATCAAGCATTCCGTAGGTGTTGCGCCAAAGGCCACCCAGCCTGCTTTCCGTAAAGGCTGTGGCGATGTCTGACACGCCCATGCGATGGAGTTCAGCGGCTGCGGCGGTAAGTGCCAATTGCTCTACCAATATGCGCGTTCCGCCGGGATCAGTGTTGCACATGGCCATTGCTGAACGGATAACGTCCACCGTCTTGCCCACATTACCGCCTCCCAGGTCGTCTTCCATCGTTTTCAGAACCATTTCCACGGCGTCGGGGTCTTTGTTGAGTACACGGATCACATCCAGACACATTATATTCCCGGAACCTTCCCAGATCGCATTTAAGGGTGCTTCGCGGTAGTGACGGGCCAATCTGCCGGTCTCCACATATCCGTTGCCACCGAGACACTCCATACACTCATTAATAAGCGCGGGCGCCAGTTTACATACCCAGTATTTGATCACAGGTGTCATCAGACGGGCATAAGCGGCTTCTGCCGGATTTGCCCCTGCCCGGTCGAAAGCAGACGCAAGACGGAAAGAAAGAGCGGTCGCTGCGGTCACGTCCAGTGCCAGATCTGCCAGAACCCGCTCCATGATGGGTTGGTCTACCAGCAGTTTGCCGAAAGCGGATCTATGGCGGCAATGGTGAACAGCCTCTGCCAGTGAACTGCGCATCAAACCGGCGGAACCCACAATACAATCCAGCCTGGTGAGACTCACCATCTCAATGATGGTCTGAATGCCCCTGCCCGCTTCGCCAAGTAGGAACCCGAGACTGTCATGAAATTCCACTTCGCTTGAAGCGTTTGATTTATTGCCGAGCTTTTCTTTCAGGCGTTGAAACCGCAGTCCGTTCTCAGCGCCATCGTCAAGAATGCGAGGCAGGAAGAAACATCCCAACCCGTCTTTGGTCTGCGCCAGAACGAGGAAAGCGTCGCACATGGGTGCAGACATGAACCATTTCTGGCCGTTGATCTTCCAGATGCCATTGCCCAGCTCTTCGGCCGTGCTTTTGTTGGCGCGCACATCAGAACCACCTTCACGCTCTGTGAGGCCCATCCCGATTGTAACGCCCTGCTTTTGCGAGAACGGTTTATGGCTTGAATCGTATTTGTTTGAGAGGATTTTGGGGAGCCACTCGTTTAAGAGTGCCGGATTAAACTTGAGCGACGCGGTTGCCGCATTGGTCATGGTGATGGGGCAAAGGTGACCCATTTCCACACCGGAAACCATGAAAAACCGGGCAGCCCTGGCCAAATGCCGCACACCCTTTTCTTTATCATCCTCAGCCCACACGGAATTATGCAACCGGTTTTCGGTGCTCTTTCTCATGAGAGCGTGATAAGCAGGGTGAAACTCCACCTGATCAATCCGGTTTCCCCTTGCATCATGAGTGTTGAGAACCGGGATATGGTCGTTCGCCAATGCCGCAAGCTTTTGCACGTCAGCATTGCCGGCCCAGCTACCGATCTTTTTCAGGTTGTCCTACACCGGATCCTGCAAACTCACCGTCAGGAGTTCAAGAACCGGGTCTGATGTATAGACATTATGTCCGGAATAGTCCGGAGACTGGTTTGCTGTATCATGCATAGCGTTCTGCACACGGCTCTCAAAATTAAGGGCTTTTCTAACCTTATGATTGATTCACGTTAATAATTTATGGTGGGTGAGACGGCAAAATGCAAATCCAGCTGTTGGTAAAGCTGTATTTTATCAAAAACCTTCAACTCCCCGCTTGTGAAATCAAAATTACCCCCCTATGGATAGGTTTTGATGACAAACACGCAATCAAATCCACCCAAGGTTTTCACCCACCGCCATTTGCTGGGTATTGCAGACCTTTCACCTCAGGACATTCAATATCTTCTGGACAAGGCTGATGAAGCCGTTTCCGTTTCACGGCAGACGGAAAAGAAGAAGGCTGTCCTGCGCGGACGCACCCAGATAAACCTGTTTTTTGAAGCCTCTACCCGCACGCAATCATCTTTTGAGTTGGCAGGCAAAAGACTGGGGGCAGATGTGATGAACAT
Source organism: uncultured Hyphomicrobiales bacterium (assembly GCA_963922405.1). Classification (GTDB taxonomy): domain Bacteria; phylum Pseudomonadota; class Alphaproteobacteria; order Rhizobiales; family Rhizobiaceae; genus JAALLB01. The sequence goes on from CAWUJF010000390.1 coordinate 3,173, forward strand.
GTCTGTTGCCTCTTCGTCGGTCAAAAAAGGCGAAACACTCATTGATACAGCCATGACGCTCAATGCCATGCAACCGGATTTGCTGGTTGTGCGGCATCAGTCAGCGGGTGCTGTGGAGCTTCTCGCCAACAAGGTGGGATGCTCAGTGATCAATGCCGGTGATGGTGCGCATGAACACCCAACACAGGCGCTTCTGGATGCGCTTACCATCCAGCGCAACAAGGGCAGCATTGCCGGTCTCAAGGTCTCAATCTGCGGCGACATTCTGCACAGCCGTGTGGCGCGCTCGAACATCATTCTCCTTAACGCGCTTGGTGCCCGGGTTCGCGTGGTTGCACCTTCTACGCTTCTGCCTGCCGGGATTGAGCGGCTTGGCGTGGAAGTTTTCCGGGACATGAAAACCGGGCTTGATGATGCGGACATCATCATGATGTTACGCCTGCAACGCGAACGCATGAGTGGTGCACTGATCCCGTCCGTGCGCGAGTATTTCCGCTTTTATGGGCTCGACAGCGAGAAGCTCAAATATGCAAAGCCCGACGCACTTGTGATGCATCCCGGTCCCATGAACCGTGGTGTGGAGATTGCTTCTGACGTCGCCGATGGCTCCCAGAGTGTCATTGAGACACAGGTGGAGATGGGCGTGGCAGTGCGCATGGCAGCAATAGAGGCCCTGATCGAGAATGGAGGCACCAACCATGGCTGACACCTTTCTCCTGATCAAGAACGGCCATGTGGTCGACCCATCGCAGA
>CAWUJF010000391.1:0-3921 GCA_963922405.1 uncultured Hyphomicrobiales bacterium
CTTTGCCGGACTGGGTGGCATGGTGGGTGGTCAGATGCTTGATCTTGAAGCTGAAACGAAACCAGCTCTTGAGGAAGCGGATATCATAACTCTGCAGGCCATGAAGACTGGGGCCTTGATAAGATGTGCTTGTGAAACCGGAGCCGTCCTGGGTGGTGCATCAGCAGAGCAGCGGATGGCATTGGTCAATTTTGGCCAAAAAATTGGCCAGGCATTTCAATTGGCAGATGACATTCTGGATGTAACATCTGACGCCCAAACGATGGGCAAGCAGACATCAAAAGATGCTGATCGTGGTAAGGGGACCTTGGTCAGTCTTTATGGTCTCGAAAAGTCGCGAGTTTTAGCAGGTGAATTGCTGGATGAGGCCGTAAGTTATCTGGAAGCCTTCGGAAATGAAGCGGATATATTGCGCGATGCGGCCAGATTTGTGGTGGAACGGAAAAACTAGGCGCCGTTAATGCGCTTGTTCACGTGTTCAATTATCGCTTTTGAAACCACTTTGATGCGGTGCAGCTTCGCATAGTCTTCATGCACGATGTACCAGAAGGTTCTGGTGAACGAAATTTCTTCTGGCAATACTTTTACGAGTTGCGGGTACTGACGGGCGATGAAGTCATGAATGAAACAGACGCCGCCGTTCGCCAAAGTGGCTTCCAGTTGAACATGTACGCTGGTGCTGGTGAGGTAAGGCTTGATGTCAGGGGAAACCAGCGGGATGTAGTCAAGCTCCTTATCGTAAATCAGGTCCGGCACGTACCCGATGCCACGAATTTTCTTTAAGTCTTCAATACACTCTATCTTTGGTTTTGAATCGAGATAGGCTTTTGTTCCGTAAAGATGGAGGGTGTAATCTGAAATTTTCCGATATTTCAGCCGTCCCGAAGTGGGAGCAGAGACTGCTATTGCTATGTCTGCTTCCCGTTTAGACAGGGAAAATGTACGAGGCATAGCCACTATCTGCAGTTCAAGCCTGGGATGGGTCTCGCATAGTTCAGCTGCACATTGTGCAAGGATGCTGGTGGCCATACCTTCAGGAGCGCCCACACGAACTATGCCGGATACCGTATCTGCGTCACCGGAATATTGGGCTTGAGCATTTAAAGCACTTGTTTCCATCGCCTCCGCCAGACCGAGCAATTGCTGGCCTTCGTCAGTCAGCAAATAGCCTTGCGGGCTACGGTCGAAGAGGTGGGTTTTCAATGAGGCTTCCAGCGCTTTTACCCTGCGTCCTACCGTGGCGTGGTCTACGCCCAATTGCTGGCCCGCCGCGCTAAGTTTGCCGGTTCGCGCGACAGCGAGAAAAAATCTGTAATCATCCCAGTTCAAATCAGTGACCCTTTGCGTTAGGCTGGGTGTCGAAATCCCATCTGAAGTGTGAATATTTGCACAACAAAACAGATTTATCGCTTATTGCGCAACAAAAATAAATAGATAAAACGGTTAGAAATTCTGGAGACCACATCATGAAAACCATTCCACACTACATCGACGGTGCACGCGTCGAGGGCACTTCCGGCCGAACTGCAGATGTATTTAACCCTGCAACCGGTGAGGTTCAGGCTCAGGTTCCGCTGGCAAATGCCGCAGAATTGAATGCAGCTGTTGCAAGCGCCAAGGTTGCACAGGTTGAATGGGGTGCGGCTAATCCGCAAAAGCGGGCACGCGTGCTGATGAAGTTTGTGGATCTACTAAACCGAGACATGGATAAGCTCGCCGAAGCGCTGTCTTCTGAACATGGCAAGACCATTCCGGATGCGAAAGGCGATGTGCAACGTGGTCTTGAAGTGGCTGAGTTCTGTATTGGTGCACCGCATCTTCTTAAAGGCGAGTTTACCGAAGGTGCAGGCCCGGGCATTGATATGCATTCTGTCCGCCAACCTCTAGGTGTTGTGGCAGGTATCACGCCATTCAACTTTCCTGCAATGATCCCGATGTGGAAATTCTGCCCGGCAATTGCCTGCGGGAACTCTTTCATCCTCAAAGCTTCCGAGCGTGATCCAACTGTTCCTGTTATGCTTGCTGAATTGATGACTGAAGCAGGTCTTCCAGATGGTGTGCTGCAGGTTGTTCATGGTGACAAGGAAGCTGTTGACGGTATCCTCGACCATGAAGACATCATGGCTGTGGGTTTTGTGGGCTCCACTCCAATTGCTGAATATGTATACACTCGTGGATGTGCCAACGGAAAACGCGTTCAGTGTTTTGGTGGCGCCAAGAACCACATGATCATCATGCCTGATGCTGATATGGATCAGGCGGCGGATGCGCTGGTGGGTGCCGGTTATGGTGCAGCCGGGGAACGTTGTATGGCCGTGTCTGTCGCTGTGCCAGTTGGTGAAGACACAGCCAACCGCTTGATGGATAAACTGGTTCCCAAAGTGGAGAACCTCAAGATTGCCCCTTATACTGCTGGCGATGACGCTGATTTTGGACCGCTCGTGACGCAAGACGCCTACAACCGCGTCAAAGGATATGTGGATGCCGGTGTTGCTGAAGGTGCAACGCTTGCGGTTGATGGCAGGGATTTCTCCATGCAGGGTTATGAAAATGGCTTCTTCATGGGCGCGTGTCTCTTTGACAATGTGACCAAGGATATGTCCATCTACAAGGAAGAGATTTTTGGTCCGGTGCTTTCAGTCGTTCGTGCGCAAAACTACGAGGAAGGTATCGATCTGGCGATGACCCATGAATACGGGAACGGTGTGGCGATCTTTACAAGAGATGGTGATACTGCCCGTGATTTTGCCAACCGGATCAATATCGGCATGGTAGGTGTGAATGTACCTATTCCTGTGCCACTGGCCTACTACACATTCGGCGGCTGGAAACGTTCTGGATTTGGTGATCTTAATCAGCATGGTCCGGATGCGTTCCGCTTTTATACCCGTACCAAGACGATCACGTCACGCTGGCCATCCGGCATCAAGGAAGGTGCGGAGTTCTCAATTCCAACCATGAGCTAAGTCAAAGAGGAGGGAGCAATGGATTTTGCGCTGACTGAAGAACAGACGGCCATTTACGATATGGCGTTTGCCTTTGGACAGGAGCACATTGCTCCTCATGCCATTGAGTGGGACGAAGCAGGTGCCTTTCCCAAGGATGTGCTGCTGGCTGCCGGTGAACTGGGCATGGCAGGTATCTATGTGAAGGAAGATGTGGGAGGTTCTGATCTCTCACGTCTGGATGCCACCTTGATCTTTGAAGCCCTGGCTTACGCGTGCCCTTCGATTGCTTCGTTCATTTCGATCCACAACATGACTGCTTGGATGATCGATACTTTTGGAAGTGATGAGCAACGGCAAAAATGGTTGCCGCAGATGACGACGCTCGAAAAGTATTGCTCCTATTGCCTGACCGAGCCAGGTTCTGGTTCCGACGCTGCAGCATTGAAAACTAAAGCGGAACGCGATGGGAATGGCTGGAAAATCAACGGCGGGAAAACCTTCATTTCAGGTGGCGAAACTTCAGAGCTTTATCTGGCAATGGTTCGTACCGGTGATGCAGGCCCTGGTGGTGTATCTGCTGTGCTGGTTGAAAACCCGACGGATGGTCTTTCGTTTGGCGCAAATGAACGCAAGATGGGCTGGCGTGCGCAGCCAACAGCTCAGGTCCTGTTTGATGATTGTAAAATCCCCGCTGACCAACTTCTGGGTGAAGAGGGAGCCGGGTTCAAATATGCCATGGCTGGCCTTGATGGCGGGAGACTAAATATCGCTGCGTCTGCTTTGGGTGCAGCACAATATGCCCTTGATAAAACACTGAGCTATATGAAGGAACGCAAAGCTTTCGGAAAACCAATTGCTGATTTCCAGGCGTTGCAGTTCCGCGTGGCGGATATGGAAACCGAATTGCAGGCGGCACGTACATTCCTGCGCCAAGCTGCATGGAAGCTTGACAATGGTGCGCCGGACAAGACCA
>CAWUJF010000392.1:0-3885 GCA_963922405.1 uncultured Hyphomicrobiales bacterium
AGATCAAGCGGAAAAGGCCAAGATCGGTTTCGAAATTCAAGGCATACACCCGGACCGTGTACAACCGGTAGGCTTTGAAATGACCAAGGATGGGAAATATGCCTTTGTCGCCCTTGGTCCATCCAATCACGTGGCAGTTGTGGACCAGAAAACCTATGAGGTTCTGGACTATATTCTGGTAGGCAGACGTGTATGGCACATGGCGTTTAACGCGGATGAATCACAACTGTTCACCACGAACGGTGTTTCCGGCGATGTGACTGTGATTGACGTGGACAGTTTAAAAGCCGTCAAAAGTATTAAGGTGGGTCGCTTCCCCTGGGGAGCAGCTTTCAGGCCGACAAACAAAAGTTAGAGTATCAGGGAGAATTCTATGAAAAAATTAGCGATTTTATTGGCTGCATCGATTGCGTTTGCTACACCGGCAATGGCGGATGATGACGATGATGATAACAAGTTTGGTCAGGCTGGAATCCTTTCAAAGAAGAATCGTGGAGACATTCCTGAGCTTGTACTGTCTGCTGGCACACCATTGTTGGAGAGTGGGAAGATCGAACTCAAGTCTGGCACATATTATGAACTGGAAATTACAGCCGATGGCAGCCAGGAACTTGCCCTGGCGGGTGCCGACTTTTTCCGGGCAATCTGGGTTGATGAAGTGGTAATCGAAGGCATTGAAGTTCGACCACTGGGCATCGATAGCCTTGAGTTCGATGAAGCAGGAACAGCTGAAATCAGCTTTTTGGCAATTAAGCCGGGTGTTTATAGTTTCGGCGTACCAGGAAGCGAACTTCAGAGAGTGGAAATAACAATCGAGTAGTTGTTTCCTACCTTCCGACTATTGGTCATGTGGTAAAGAAAGCAAATCTGTGAGAGAATCCAAACATGAAAAGACTATTGATCACGTCCCTCGTTGTGTTTGGATTGTCTTCCTACGGATTTGCTGAAGAAGAGACAGATCCAGGCGGTGAGCTAAATCCTGATGAGATGTCTCTGTCGTCCTCGCTGGCGAAAGCTGGTCGTGGGCAGGTAAATATGGTCATTTGTTCCCAGGGTTATTTTCTAACTAAAAAGGGCGATCATGAAGAAGCCCGTGCTCTGTTTGAAGAATGCGCAAAACAGGGTTGGACGGGTACCATGACCTGGATGTCTTATATGGAGCAGAACGGTTACGGCGCGCCGGAAAATCCGGAACGAGCAGCCGCTTGGGACAAGAGAGCAGCAGAGCTCGGTGACCCTATTGGCATGTTCAATCACGGCTTGGATTTGCTACGTGGCTATGGTGTGGAGCAGAATGAAAGCCTCGGCCGGTCTTATATAGATCGTGCTGCAAGCGCAGGCGTTAAATCAGCTAAAGAGTTGCAAGCTGGAGACTATGATCCTGAAGTGGTTACACCTGACGCTGATCAATGGAAGTTCGAGAAACGCCTTTACTAGTTTGATTACTCAATTATCAACTTCGGAAGCCAATGGCTTTCCGGTTCTCCCGGCTCAAGATCATATTCTTCTATAGGTCTTAGATTTCCTGTTTCTGGCGGAGCAGACAGTTTATCCATATCAATCTCGTTAAGGCTACCAACGAGTTTGTTTTCCTGAATTTCGATTTGGTAATAAACCCCGTTCCACATGTTGATGCCGTATTCCGTAGCACCTTTCCAGATGAACATCAGGTCATATTCCAGGTCAGTCAGGTCTTCTGCTGAAACTGTTTTTTTGATCTCGTAGGGGTAGGGGACGCGACACCAGTATTTCGTTGATCCCTCGAAGCATTTGAATGGACGCATCGAAAGAAAGTACTCTTCGAAAGTTTCATCTTTCCACGATATAGCATAACTGGATCCACTACCCACCTTAGTGAACTGTATCGTACCGACCACGTGTTCTTTTCCAGAAAACTCTACGAGCTTGATCTGTTTTTCACCTTCTAAAACAAAAGCATAGGCATTTGCGGTTATGCAAAAAAGCGCTGCAGCAAACAATATTTTGAGAGTGGTAATGGCCATTATTTTCTCTTTCACTCCGGCTACGATAACACATAATATTTCGAAGCAGATTTCATCTAAATGTGTACCAAGGTACATACTGTGAATAATTGCAGGGCCGCATTTCTTCCGTTAACATCAGTTCTTAGGCACCGCTCGGAGGAGGACCCGTTTTGGGCTCTGGTGGTGATCATGGAGGAAATAATGAGGAAATTTATTGTAGCGGGTTTTGCTGCGCTTTTGGCTACTTCAACAGCCTACGCAGGAAATGTAACCGAGGCCGATCTGGCTGGTGATACAGAATCAGTGGGTGATATTCTCACAAATGGAATGGGACGGCATCTACAGCGTCACTCTCCACTAACAACCTTGAACAAGGGAAATGTGAAAAACCTTTTGCCGGCTTGGGCTTTCTCTCTGGGTGGAGAAAAGCAAAGGGGGCAGGAAACTCAACCTTTGATCCATGATGGCATCATGTACATCACAGGATCATACTCACGCATGTACGCAATTGATGTAAAAACTGGTAAGGAGCTTTGGCAATATGACGCTCGTCTGCCAGAAGGCATTCTTCCTTGTTGTGACGTGGTGAACCGCGGTGCAGCGATATTCGGTGACAAGGTTTACTTTGGTACGCTTGATGCCCGCATTGTGGCTTTGAATGCCAAGACCGGTAAGGTTGAGTGGCGCAAGAAAATTGCGGACTATAAGGCTGGCTATTCTTACACAGCCGCACCATTGATCGTTAACGGCCTTATCATCACAGGGAATTCAGGTGGTGAATTTGGCATTGTAGGTGAGGTTCAGGCACGTGATGCTGAGACCGGTGAAACCGTTTGGACACGTCCAGTGATCGAAGGTCATATGGGTACCCTTAATGGTAAAGAATCCACGATGACGGGTACGCTTAACGCCACATGGCCTGGTGACATGTGGAAAACAGGTGGCGGTGCAACGTGGCTTGGTGGTTCTTATGATGCCGAGACTGACACACTGGTCTTTGGTGCAGGTAACCCAGCACCATGGAATTCATGGCTAAGAGCTGCTGGTAAACCTGAAGGCACAGAAGGTGACAACCTTTACGCAGCAAGCCGCATCGGTATTGATCCATCAAATGGTGAGATCAAATGGCATTTCCAGACCACACCGCGCGAAGGTTGGGACTATGACGGCGTTAACGAAGTTGTAGCCTATACCAACCGTAACGGTGAAAAACGCTGGGCTACTGCCGACCGTAATGGCTTCTTCTATGTACTTAATCGTGAAGACGGGAAGTTTGTGCGCGGTGTGCCTTTTGTTAAGGACATCAGCTGGGCTGAAGGACTTGATGAAAACGGCCGTCCGATTTTTGTCGAGGAAAACCGTCCGGGTGATCCCGCCGCATCAGCAGATGGCAAGAAAGGTGAAGTAATCTTTGCATCACCATCCTTCCTCGGTGGTAAGAACTGGATGCCAATGGCATTCTCACCGAAAACTGGTAATTTCTATGTACCTTCAAACGAATGGGGCATGGATATCTGGAATGAGCCTGTCACCTATAAGAAAGGTGCAGCTTACCTGGGTTCAGGCTTTACCATTAAGCCAAACTATGAGGACCACATTGGTTCACTCAAGGCGATTGATCCAGACAGCGGTGAAATCAAATGGGAAGTGAAAAACGATGCTCCGTTGTGGTCGGGAGTAATGACCACTGCTGGTGGCCTGGTTTTCTACGGAACACCTGAAGGTGAGTTCATCGCATTGGATGATGAAACCGGTGAGAAGCTCTGGTCATTCCAAACCGGCTCCGGCATCGTTGGTCAACCGGTTACCTGGGAACAGGACGGCGAGCAATATGTCTCGGTCATTTCCGGTTGGGGTGGTGCTGTTCCACTGTGGGGTGGTGAGGTTGCCAAGAAGGTGA
>CAWUJF010000393.1:0-3877 GCA_963922405.1 uncultured Hyphomicrobiales bacterium
CAAATTTCCGCACTGTGTTGAACCAATTAGCCCGCCTTCGCTCATAGCCAATTTGAGGGTGACAAACGGTATGGATGTGTTTCTGGCTTTTAAATATCCCTGGATCACACGCTCCGCCGCCTCTCCGCCGTCCAGTGGTGTAACCTCTACCCCTGCGGCAATCAGCATTTGATGACCTTTGCCGTTCACCCTATCATCGGGATCAGCAATCGCTGTGACTACACGAGCCACACCGGCATCAATCAATGTCTGCGCGCAAGGCGGGGTTTTGCCATGATGAGCGCAAGGTTCCAAAGTCACATAAGCGGTAGCTCCTCTCGCCAGATCGCCGGCCTCTTCAAGGGCTGGTGGCTCAGCATGAGGACGCCCGCCCTTTGCGGTTACAGCAGAACCGACAATTGCTTTGCCATGCATGGTATCAGCTACAATCACACATGCGACCGAAGGGTTTGTGCCAGTCAAACCTTCATGCTTTCGCGCAAGACGTAATGCTGCTGCGAGAAATCGGCGATCAATTGCTTCCTGGTCTTGTGAGACTGATTTGCTCATCGGATTAATGTTCATGGGCGTTATATGGCTCAAAATACTGGTTTAGAAAAGGCGTTTTCGCATCAGCAGCTCGCCATGGTCATCCACAATCAGACCATCCAATGTTGCTGACAGCTCATAGCCGCAAGCCTTGTAGAAGGTAATTGCGTCTTTATTGAAATCTGAAACGCATAAAAAGATATTCCGAGCTCTCGTTTTTCTGGCCTCTTCTTCCATCCAATTCATGACAGCGCGACCAAGACCAGTCCCCTGTGCTTCCGGCAAAATCCCAAGAAAATCGAGATAGGGGCCAAGAAGCCACTGGGTTTTGACACAGATTATCCCGCAAATCTGGCCGTTTCTGAAGATAGCCAGTCTTTGTGCCTCTTGTGAACTGGTAGCAAAATAATTGCCCATTCCTTTAACTGAAGTTCCAAGAGTCTTCCAGGGATCAATCCCACCTAGTGTTTGGGCAATTTCACGGGCTTGTTCAATGTTTGGCCTCTTGAGCTGACACATACCCAGATCATATTCTGATTCAAGAAAACCGCTCAATCGCCTGTTCCCTTACCAAAAATTCGATCATATCTCTTATTGTCGCCTGGTCTATTTTCGTAACATGTCTTGGCAATCACCGGTTTACCGGCTGAAAGAAGCTCAGAGACCGTCACAAACTCCCACCCGTCCTTCAACAGTTTAGGAATTGCAATCTTAAGCGCCTTTCCAGTGTTCCATCCCCGCCCATTAGCATGTGCTACTACGATGGAGCCGGGTTTTACTTTCAACAAAGTTCTGGCGATTGCTCTTGCCGATTGTCTTGGCGCAGGGTCTCCAGTGACCACATCCCACTGCACAGCAGGCAAACCGGCATCGTTGACTTGTGCCAGGGACCGGGCATTGCAAGTACCATAGGGAAATCTGAACGTGGGAATTCGTTTCGGGATCGAGCGCATTGCAGAACTGTTGACGCAGTCAAGCTGCGCCAATTCTGTGCGTGCCTTTTCATATTGCGCTTGCGTAAACTGTATCTGGTCGTCCACATCCCGTTTTCCCAGAACCCGAAAGTTTCCATGAGTCCATGCGTGATTACCAATCTCAAACAACGGGTCAGCGATCAGTTGTTGTGCCCGCTCAGCGTGTGTGGCCATCCATTTTCCACCCACATACATTGTGGCTTTGATTTTATTTTTCCGCAAGAAATCAATTATTTCTGCATCATAGCCAGCAAAATCGTTGTTCTGCTCACCGATATCGAAACCCAAGGCCACCAGCTTTCGGTTTCCCACATTGACCCGGCGGATTGAACCGCGATACGACTTGGCAAGCTTTGCAGGTGCTGTTTTTGGACGTTTGATTTTTGGTGCCTTCAAAAATGCGCCCGGGCCACGTTTTCTCGTTTTCTTTTCACCGGGTTTTCCAGCCAATTGAGCTGACGTATAGCAAGAAGAGAGAATTTTGGCAGACCCATGAGAATTCGGCATGAAGTTGGTCCAGACCGGACCAGCGGCTGAGCCCGGAACTGTTAAAAATGCTATGATCGATACAGTCAAAATCGATCTCAGTATCATCAGATATCACCTTTTAAGCCATAGGCAGACGAACAATTATTCCTGCATTGACGATTACGCTGGTCCGGTCGGTCACTTCGTCGTGTATATTTAACCCACCAAAAATTGCTTTCGGGGTTACCTGACCATAAGGCAATTCCTGTGCCACCGCTTCCAAATCTATCTTTTCCGGTTCCTGTGCAGCCAGATTGAGTTCAATTTGCATCTTGTTCGGATCCATATCCAAACTCTTGAACAAAGTCAGGGAAGAATGGTGAATGGCATCCTGTACCGCCCGTTTTGCAGCCTTTGTATAGTCTTGCCCATACAAATCATTGCCAGTGCCCATTTCCAGTATGATTCTCTTGAGATTACTCATGGGCCCACTCACCCTTCCAACCAGGCTTTGTTGTCAGGCAAATCCAGATATACCAAAAGTGCCGCATTCACCATTGTGGTTCCAACACTGCCGTCATCTTTGGGAGTGTCCATCCCTCCTTTTTCCACGCGCACGGTGGCCTGGCCGTAAGGCAGGATTGCGGCGACTTTTTCCGTATCTACCGCCTCGGGTTTCTGAGCACCCAGCACGATCGTGACTTTCATATCATCGCGAGCACATCCAAATGCATCTGCTACTACGAGCGAATTTTGCCTCAATGCATTTTCCACTGCTCTGATGGAGGCTTTCGTATAGTCACCGCCACGAATATCGGTACCCATGCCCAACTCCATGACCATCCGCTTAAGGGGCATTAGTCTTCATCCTCTTCCATGTTGCGCAGGAAGCCTTCAAAGTCTTTTGCTTCCTGGAAGTCCTTGTAAACAGAGGCAAATCGCACATAGGCAACTTCGTCCACCTGTTTGAGACCTTCCATAACCAGTTTTCCGATCTCATCGGAATTGATCTCGCCATCGCTCTGGGATTCAATTCGGCGTATGATGCCGGAAATCATTTGCTCCACCCGCTCGTGGTCCAAATCCCGCTTGCGAATAGCTGTCTGGATGGAGCGAGAAAGCTTGTCGCGGTCCAGCGGCACCCGTTTTCCCGACTTTTTGACAACCGTGAGTTCGCGTAACTGCACTCGTTCAAATGTGGTGAACCTGCCACCGCATGCCGAGCAAATCCGGCGACGTCGAATTGAACTCCCGTCCTCAGTGGGTCTTGAGTCTTTCACCTGTGTGTCATGGTTAGTACAATATGGGCAACGCAACGAAAAAGCCTTCCAGATTTGTCTGGAAGGCTCTTACCATTTTCAGGTTTTGATCGCTAGAGCGAATGCCGGTTTTACATGCTTGAATACATGGGAAAACGGCTGGTCATTTCGACCACTTTTGCATGAACTGCCGCTTCCACAGCCTGGTTAGCATCATCGTCGTTTGCAACCATCAATCCATCAAGGACCTCGGTGATCAGATTACCGATTTCACGGAATTCTTCCTCACCAAATCCTCTCGTGGTGGCTGCTGGTGAACCCAGACGAATGCCGGATGTTACGAATGGTTTTTCCGGATCGAACGGAATTCCGTTTTTGTTACAAGTCAATCCAGCGCGTACCAGAGAGGCTTCAGCCCGTTTGCCTGTTGCTTTCTTAGGACGCAGATCTACAAGCATTGAATGGTTGTCGGTTCCACCTGAAACGATATCCAGACCATTGTCCATCAGGCTTGCAGCCAAAGCACGTGCATTGTCTTTAACCCGTTGAGCATATTGCTTGAATTCCGGTTGAAGTGCCTCTCCAAACGCTACAGCTTTTGCAGCAATTACGTGCATCAATGGCCCGCCCTGAAGGCCTGGGAAAATA
>CAWUJF010000394.1:0-3855 GCA_963922405.1 uncultured Hyphomicrobiales bacterium
CTTGATGGGGTCTACAACGAGATCGACAAGCTGGGTTCCAAACTTCCTGAAGTGACCAAGCAATCGCAAATCGAAGCATACAAATCGAGCATGGTTTCGCCGAACGACAGCATCAGCCCGGTCAAGGTGGATGCGCTTGCGAACAAAAACAGCGATGCAGTTCAGGCACTTTCAAAAACATTCGACCACGCGATCTTCATGGCGATGGTCAATCAGGTGGTCAGTGGCGTGGGTGATACGTCGCGTACATTGATCAGACAAACATAACTCGTTCAGACAATCATGCGGTGGATGCGATCATGAGTAACAAAGAAAAAGCAAGCGGAACAAAGCAGTGGATGCGCAGTGCTGGCCTTGCCATCGCATTGGCAGGCTCATTGTTCCTGGCAGGGTGTCAGTCCGAGCTATATTCCAACCTGAACGAGCGTGAAACCAACGAGATGATCACGGTACTCGCTGCAAACGGTATCAGCGCGAGCCGCACAACAGACGGCAAAGGCACTTACGGAATTTCAGTCAGCAGATCTGATTTCAGCCTGGCCATCGCCAAACTTTCCGAAAAAGGTTTGCCGCGCAAAAACTTTGGCTCTCTGGGCAAGGTGTTCAACTCTGAGAAACTGGTCTCCACCCCGTTTGAAGAACGCGCACGGTTCATGCATGCGCTGAACGAGGAACTGTCAAACAGCATTTCCAGGATCAATGGCGTTGTGTCAGCCCGCGTACACATCATGGTGCCGGAAACCTCACCGTTTGAGAAGAACAAGACGCCACCTCGTGCTTCCGTTTTCATTTATCAGGAACACGGCGTGGATCTTACTGCTCAAATTCCTACGGTTAAGAACCTGATCGTAAACAGCGTCGACAATCTGGAATATGCATTTGTTGAGGTTGCATTGTTTGAAGACAACACCGCAACAACATCAAGCTCCCGATCGGTAGCCTCAGTTGGGTCAAACAGTCTTGCGAACATGGTGCTTCTCGGTCTCCTCGGAGTGCTCGCATGGTTTGGCTTCAGAATGTCATCGGGCAGAGGTTCTGCTGAACAATCCGCTCCCGTAGTTCGGAACACCAGGAACAAGGACCAAAAATGATTGATCAATTCCTGCCTGAGCGAGATCAGATCAACCCCCGTTGGTTTCACGAATGGGGCGCCTTGATGGGATGTCCCCAATTAGGTGAAAGCTTGGGCCAAAATGACCGGATCTGGGATCGTGTCCGCACCCGGATGTTGGAGACGCTGGGAATTGATTTGAACGCCCGCTTACCGGAAAACGAGATCATCTCAGCCACGGCCTACGCAAACGATCGGCAGAAGCTCGTGTGCCTTTGTGGCTTGGTGGTATACGGCAGGCTTCTGTGCACAAGAGTTGCTAAATCAGATTTTGAAACCCTTGCAAAACAATTCTCGGTTGAGGAACTTCAACTGGCCGTATCAATGCATCATCTGCATCCGCAGGTGCCACCATTCTCAACCGATAATTCCAGGCTGAATACGCTGATCAACCGGGCCGGTGAAGCCTGTCTAAGTGCTTGGAAAACAACGCTTACTGATCAAACCAATATGCGGTTATTGCTGATCGAGCAATCAGACGAAACTGAAGAGCTCGTTTCGCAAAATATTGGCCCGGAACTTGCTTCGCAAATTGTTGACGAAGTCAGCAACGCAATGATGAGGGAAGCCCACTCAATCGCGGCATAGAGGAAAAAATGTTCGACCAATTACAGGCTTATTCCGGTGCAATGGTTTCTCCCGCTGGAGAAGAGGGCGCTGTTGCGAACCAACATGAGCCGGTGTTCAGAGAACCGACCACCCCCGAAGAAATTCTTGATCATGCAAGGCAGGAAGCAGAGAGAATTCTTGCTGAAGCTCATGAGCAGGCGAACCAGATCATTGCTGAAAAACTGGATGAAGCCGGTGATTTCGTAGAGCTGTCTGTCGCAGAAAAAGTGGATGAAGCCAGCTATACGCTCAGGCTTGATCTGTGGTCATCCCGTTTGGCACTCGCGGAAATTGTGGATTCCGCACTGAGACAGATGATCGGCAAACTGGGTCAAAGCGAGGCGACACTGGCCGCAGTGACAACCGCAATTGAAACCTATTGCGATAAGCACACCCCAACAGTCTACGCATCTGACACCACGGCAAATCGGCTGGAACTGATCTGGGTTGCCGCTAAGGACAAACTTTCACTTCCCGTATTTCACCTTAAACGTGATCCAGCGCTCGAAGAGGGACGGGTAATTCTCGACACTGGACGGGGACGTTTTGAAGTGAGCCTTGAAGCACAAATGCAGGCTATGCGGAAGTTGAGCCAGTCCACAGCATCAGACATGGAACGGGTGCAACACAAGAACACAGATCAGGCTGGAGATCAGTAACGTGTCGGTCCAGCTTTCTCATCAAAGCGAGCAGGGCATACAACTTCAATCAGCCCTGAAGCTTCTTTCCACAAAGGTCCGCAAGGCACCTCTGTACCAGGAGATTGGTGAGATCAGCGACATTTCTGCAAGTCGGATTGTCACCACTTTGCGTAATGTTTTTGTGGGTGAAAAGTGCCTCTTGCGCACGCCGGGCACAGACCGTGAGATCGCGGCTCAAGTCGTTGCAATTGAAAACGAAAAGGCCATTCTTGCGCCACTTGAAGAGATTGAAGGACTGGCTGCAAATACCGAAGTCTGGGGAACCGGCGAACCGCACCGTATTCACGTCGGCAGATCGCTTATCGGCCGAGTGATCGATGGCCTTGGTCGTCCGATTGACCGCCAACCCTTCGACACAGAAGGAATGGATCAGGTTAAGATCACCCCACCGGTTTCCGACGCATTGGATCGTCCCGTCATCGATGACATTTTTCAAACAGGTGTTAAGTCCATCGATGGATTTAATACGGTAGGCCAGGGTCAGCGTCTCGCTATCTTCGGTGAAGCGGGTTCCGGTAAATCCACACTGCTTGCCATG
The DNA here is from genome assembly GCA_963922405.1 of uncultured Hyphomicrobiales bacterium. GTDB lineage: Bacteria > Pseudomonadota > Alphaproteobacteria > Rhizobiales > Rhizobiaceae > JAALLB01. Next base: position 2,960 of record CAWUJF010000394.1, read on the forward strand.
TTGGCAAGGCATTCAGAAACCGATGTGGTTGTTCTGGCAATGATTGGCGAACGCGGTCGCGAGGTAAACGAGTTTCTGGAGCGGCAATTGCCACCCGAAGTCCGCGAGCGCTGCGTAGTGATTGCTTCCACTTCTGACCGCCCGGCCATGGAACGGATTATGGCGGCTCACTGTGCAGTTACGGTTTGCGAACATTTCCGCTCAAAAGGCCAGCGTGTTCTGTTGCTGTTTGATAGTGTCACTCGCTATGCACGTGCATTGCGCGAAGTGGGTTTGTCGGCCGGTGAAAAAGCTGTGCGTGCCGGGTTCACGCCTTCGGTCTATGCGGAACTTCCCCGCCTGATTGAAAGAACGGGTAAAACTTCTGCTGGCGCCATCACCGCTTTCTTCACGGTCTTGACCGAGAATGATGGCGTGAACGATCCGGTTGCCGAAGAGATTGCAAGTTTGACTGATGGCCATCTGGTGCTCGACGCAAACCTTGCGAGAAGCGGCATCTATCCGGCGATTAATGTGCTGCGCAGTAAAAGCCGTCTCATGAATGAAATCGCTTCGCAGGACTTCGTTGAATCAGCCAATCGCCTGCGCCGATTAATGGCGAAATATCAGGACATGGAACTGCTCATTCAGGTTGGTGAATATGTGTCTGGCACCGACCTGTTGGCCGATCAGGCGATTGAAGTGAATGCGCCGCTAGAGGAGTTTCTTGGTCAGCATACACATCTCGCCGTGCCTTATGGCGACACGGTCCATCAGATGCAGCGTATCCTGAATGGATAGATCCAAAAATATAGACCGCCTGCTCAAGGTTAAGGAATTGAGACGCCGCCTTGCAGAGATAGAAGCTTCACAGGCAAGAAGCGCACTTTATGCCGCAGAGGACGCTCTGGCGCGTG
>CAWUJF010000395.1:0-3851 GCA_963922405.1 uncultured Hyphomicrobiales bacterium
GACACATCCATTGAGGAAGCGGCGATGGATCTGGGAGCACGTCAGCCCTATATCTTTTTCGTCATCACACTGCCGGTCATCATGCCGGCAATTATCGCTGGATGGCTTCTGGCATTCACGCTTTCTTTTGATGATCTCGTGATCGCAAGTTTTGTTTCAGGCCCTGGATCCTCAACGCTGCCGATTGTTATTTTTTCTAAAGTCCGTCTCGGGGTCTCACCGGAAATCAATGCTCTTGCGACGATCATTGTGGCAGTGGTTGCGATCGGAGTGATACTTGCCAACTGGATAGCTCTTAGAAATGAACGCTCGGAAGGTAGCCGGAAATGACAAACCCACTACCAGATGAACGTTATCCCACCCTGGCTGATCTTGAGGGTGTGGCTAAGGGGAGAATGCCCCATTTTGCCTGGGAATACCTTGACAGTGGCACCGGCAGGGAATCACTCGTTCATCGCAATGAAACAGAATTCGATAACATTCGAATGATACCGCGGTTCATGCGCGGTGAATTAAATCCGACAACCGAAACAAAATTGTTCGGCGAAACCTACAGTGCGCCTTTTGGCATCGCCCCTATCGGGTTCACCAGCCTGATGTGGCCTGGTGGTGAACAGATACTGGCTAAAACTGCTGCTGAGTTCAACATCCCGTTTTGTCTTAGTACCGTCGCGGCGGACTCAATGGAAAATTGCGGACCAGTTGCAAAGGGGAATGGCTGGTTTCAATTGTATCCCCCAAAGGATAAGGAAATTCGCGGAGACCTTATCAAGCGGGCGAAGTCGGCTGGGTTCAAGACATTGGTGGTTACTGTGGATCTACCCTATCCGTCCATGCGTGAGAGACAACGCCGTGCAGGGCTTTCAATGCCCCAGAAAATTACACCTTCAATTTTGATGCAAATTCTGCAGAGACCCAAATGGGCTTCAGCTACAGCATCACGAGGCAAGCCGGAATTCTCCAACCTTACCAAGTATGTCAAAAATGACGAGATTGGCGACATTTACACTTTTGTGGGCACTCAACTGATTGCAGATATTGACTGGGACTATATCAAGGAAGTCAGGGAACTTTGGGATGGCCCTGTTGTATTGAAAGGAACCCTTTCTGCAGAAGAGGCCTTGGACACAGTAAAAGTAGGTATTGATGGCGTATGGGTGTCAAACCATGGTGGCCGTCAGTTTGACCCCGCTCCTACTTCGATCAGTGTCTTGCCGGATATCGTTGAAGCTGTGAACGGCAAAGCGACTATCTTGTTTGATAGCGGTGTCAGGTCGGGAGCAGATATCTTACGTGCTCAAAGATTGGGTGCGGATTTTGTGTTTCTGGGGAGACCCTTCATCCATGGCATTGCAGCTCTGGGAGACATGGGTGGCAGGCAGGTTTATGAAATACTCTTTCGAGACATCGTGAACAATATGCAACAACTCGGGGTCAACTCATTTGAAGAACTGATGCAAGTTGAAATTATGCATGGCCTCGGCGAGCAATGAAAGCACTATTGCGATAACCTGGTTTTCCGTAACTGAAAACAGTTCCATCGGGATGAGTTACCATTCCTCCGGAAGATCTCAAAATCGCATCACCTGCAGCTGTATCCCATTCCATCGTCGGCCCAAAACGTGGATAAACATCTGCCTCGCCGTTAGCTAGCAGACAGAATTTAATTGATGACCCGATGGACACGGTTTTGCCGATCTTGTTTTCCATCAGCCACTGATTGGTCTTCTCATCACGATGGGAGACACTGGCTACAGCTACCTGTTCCTTAGAGATTTCTGCGGGAGACATCTTACAGTGTTCACCGTTCAAAACCTCGTAACCAACGGTATTTCTATGGCCGTAAAACATTCTATTCAAGGCAGGAGCGAAAATGATTCCAAACGTGGGAAAACCATTTTCAATCAAAGCCACATTGACAGTAAAAGCCCCGCTACCATCAGATTTCAGAAACTCCTTTGTTCCATCCAAAGGATCGATCAAAAAGAATTTTTCCGGCGGGGAAATCGAGTGACTAGCTTCGTTTTCCTCAGAGATAACCTGAATATCCGGTGCACATTCTACCAATCCTTCAGAAATTACTTTTTCCGCAGCTTTATCTGCCAAGGTGACCGGTGAACCATCCTGTTTTATTTCAGCATCCACTTGTTGTTGATAGTAACGCATGATCTCGAAACCCGCGCTTTCAACAACCGGAAGCATGGCTTCAAGGAGGAGATCATAATCTAGTTGTGAAGAAGTCATTCAGGTCTCTATCCCGTTTGATATTCGCGCATCTTTGTATCAATTCAACCCGTAAATCAAGCTGGACAAAGCGCGGTGCATCTTCCATAGATTTGATACTAAAACTTACCAAGAGATTTCCATTCATGCCTGTAACTCTTTCAATTGATGAAGCCCACAAACTTGTTTCAGATGCACTGATTAGTGCCAATACTACCCCAAATAATGCGGCTTCTGTTGCACGGGCATTGGTGGGAGCAGAAATTTCCGGTCAGTCCGGGCATGGGCTATCACGCGTGCCAACTTATTCTGCTCAAAGCCGAAGCGGAAAAGTTGACGGACATGCAGTCCCGCAAGCCACCAAAGCGCGCCCCGGATTGCTTCTTATCGATGCAGGTTTGGGTTTTGCTTATCCGGCTTTTGATCTGATGATGGAGCATTTGCCTGATATGGTTCGTGATCAAGGCATTGCATCAGTAGCCATCCGGCAATCTCATCATTTCGGACAGGCTGGCGCCCATTGTGAACGGCTTGCTGAAGAAGGATTTTGCGCCTTCGTGTATGGCAACGCGCCCAAATCAATCGCACCCTGGGGCGGTAAGAGTCCGAGACTTGGAACAAACCCCATTGCCTTTGCGGCCCCAATGCCAAACGGACCACCATTGGTGATCGACCTGGCTGTATCTCGTGTTGCACGCGGAAAAATAATGGCTGCCAACAATCTCGGGCAATCAATTCCGGAAGGTTGGGCTCTGGACCAGGATGGCAAACCGACCACCAATGCAGCTGATGCTTTGGGTGGAACCATGATCCCTATCGGTGAAGCAAAAGGTGCCGCACTGGCCCTAATGGTTGAGGTCATGTCTGCCTGTCTAACCGGATCCAACCTTGCATTTCAGGCCTCAAGCTTTTTTGAAGGAGAAGGACCTGCTCCAAATGTGGGACAAACCATATTAGCGCTGGATCCGATCGCTTTTTCCGGTGAAACCTTTTTCGAACAAATGGCTGTATTGGAAGCGGCCTATAATGAAGACGGTGCACGCCTACCTGGCACACGCCGATTTGAGTTGCGCGAAGACGCCAGAAACAATGGCATCGAAGTTGCTGATGCGCTGATGGAAAAAATCCAAGCCGGTATGTGACAATAAAAAACCAGCACTGAACATGATCAGTGCTGGTCTTAACGCCCCGCCGAAAAACCGGACAGGCTTGTCATGCAAAGCTGAATTTACGCAGAACGATACAGCTTCGTCATGACGAATTCTTTGTGGCCCAGTGCTTCGGCAGCTGTCATTCGGCCATTGGCGGTTCGACAAATCATATCGATCAAATCGTCCCCTGCTTCATCAATGGTTTTCTCGCGTGTCAGAACACCTGTCACGTCCACATCAATGTGTTCACTCATGGTGCGCAGAGTACGCGGATTGCCGGAAATCTTGATAACCGGGACGATTGGGTTACCCACAACATTGCCCTGACCTGTCGGGAATGTGTGAACCACATAACCTGCAGCACCCATCAAGGTTACACATTCAGCTGCTGCTGAAGATGTATCCATGAAGTAAAGTCCTGGGCCCTTTTCAGGTTCTTCTGCTGGTCCCAATGCATCAATATAAGTCGATGTGCGG
>CAWUJF010000396.1:0-3844 GCA_963922405.1 uncultured Hyphomicrobiales bacterium
CTTGCTGCTATGAACGCTGCGTATGACATGCCTTGGAAGCTCACATTCTCATATGGCAGAGCATTGCAAGCCGCTGCATTGAAAGCCTGGCTTGGTAAGAGCGAGAATGTAGGCGCAGCACAAAGTGCGTTTTCTCATCGCGCCAAGATGAATGGCATGGCTGCCCTTGGCACATGGACACAAAGCGCTGAAGCTGCTTGATTTGTTATGATTTAATTCAGGAAAGAGCCCGGGAAATCCCGGGCTTTTTTATTGGTTCCATAGGATGAGTAATAAGACTTGCCATTTCGATGTGATAGTACTGGGAGCAGGCGCTGCCGGTCTCATGGCTGCTGCTGTTGCGGGTCAACGTGGCAAACGTGTAGCTGTACTCGATCATGCCGATGCAGTGGGTAAGAAAATTCTCATTTCCGGAGGCGGTCGTTGTAATTTCACAAATCTGGGCATTGAACCGGGATGCTTCCTCTCCAACAACCCGCACTTTGCCAAATCTGCCCTTGCTCGATACACACAAAATGACTTTCTGGATCTGGTGAACAGTTACAACATTGATTGGCATGAAAAAACGCTTAGTCAATTGTTTTGCAACGGTTCTGCCAAACAGATCGTAAACTTACTGCTCGACGAGTGCTCAAAAGCTGGCGTGGTTGTCCATCTTGAAAAACACGTCGAATGCCTCTCCCATGATGGGGTACAATTTACCATCAAAACTCCCGGAACGACCTATCAGGCAGAGACAATGATCGTTGCAACCGGAGGGTTATCGATACCAAAACTTGGCGCTTCCGACCTCGCATACAAAATTGCACGGCAGTTTAAGCTCAAAATTGTAGAACCGAGACCTGCATTAGTTCCCTTCACACTGAACAAGGAAGAATCCCTGTTCAAAGAACTATCCGGAGTAGCAACTGACGTCATCACGCGTTGCGATAAAACGGAGTTTGCAGAGGCCGCACTTTTCACCCACAAAGGCCTTTCCGGTCCGGCAATTCTTCAAATTTCTTCTTACTGGCAACATGGAAAACACATAAATATCGATTTTCTTCCTGTACAAAAAACCGGCTGGTTGTCCGATTTAAAAAAGGCCAGACCTCAAATCCAACTGGCAACGGCACTGAACCAGCACTTACCAGAAAGATTGGCTGAGACACTTGCAGATAGACTCACGGTTGAAAGAGAGCAGAAGCTAATCGATTTCAAGGATGCAGATCTGGAAGCTATGGAGCAACACCTCTCAAACTGGCAATTCAACCCTAATGGCACAGAGGGGTTTGCCAAGGCTGAAGTCACAATTGGTGGCGTTTCAACCGACGAACTTTCTTCAAAAACAATGGAAGCGAAGAAAGTTCCTGGCCTCTACTTCATTGGTGAATGTGTGGATGTCACTGGTTGGTTGGGCGGATACAATTTTCAATGGGCATGGTCCAGTGGTTGGGTAGCCGGTCAATCGGTATAAGCCCCTCATTATTCGAAAATTAAAGTTTTAGTGAAAAATTAGACCTCACGCTGAACCAAGCAGAGAGAACCTATGCGTAAGATCATCTGGATTTGCTCCATTGTTATTGCCCTATTGCCCTCTGTTTTTCTCGTCTTGCAAGACAGTGTTGATCCAAGGTTGTTGCTGCTTGATCCGTTAGTTGCGGCAGAGGTTTCCAATGACTGCTGTAAAACCTATTACGGGATTTTCTCCACTTTGGGAGTTTTGATTTGGATGGCAACCGCTGCAATATGTGGATTTGCAGTCTTAATTCTATTGGCAGCAAACTCTGATAGAGGCGTTTTGCTGTTTGCCTTGTTCGCGTGCGCGTTTACGGGGTGGCTTGGTTTCGATGATGCTTTCCTTTTCCACGAAAACGTCGCACCAAAACTTGGCATTCCTCAAACGCTCATCCTTTTGATTTACTGCGGATTAGCCGCTGGATACGCTTTGTTAGGCTGGAAACAAATTCAGCAAAATGACTGGATGCTTTTCATCATTGCAGGTGGATGCCTTGCGCTTAGCATCTTCACGGATGCGGTGTTTCATAGCACGGACCCGAATGTGGTCATTTTGGAAGACGGGGCGAAATTTGCAGGGATAGTCTTCTGGTTTTCCTTTCACCTGTCCGCAATGCGCAAAATTGTACTGCGCCAGTTTGGGCATCAGGTCCAATAATCTTCAGATCAGGATGAAACGCTTATTGATCCGGTCCACCTCTGTACCATCGGACAGGGGCACATTTTTCCGCACACCATACGTCTCAAACCCCATCTTTTCATAGAATCTGAGCCCGGATTGATTGTCTGCCCTGATGGTGGCGTTTATGGCGACAAAACCACCGGCCTCAACTGCCTTCCTGGTTGCCGCAAACAATGCAGTACCCACTCCCGGGATTTTGGGTGAAATGCGTGCGAATGTAGCAATGTCCGCCCAGTCTTCCGGCAACCCTGGATGCATTTCCGCAGCTTGAAACCCGGCTATCGTGTCATTTTGATCGACAGCCACAATGCAACTGATAAGCTTTCGCTCACTCAGAAAATGTTTGGCGAATTTTTCTTCATCAAACAGTTCTTCGTGGGCGGTCGTGCCTCCGATCTCAACAATTTCGTTAATCAGCTGACACATCTCAGAAATGTCTCTGTCAGCATATTTGCGGGTTATTAATTCTGTCATGCTTCAAACAAGTAAAGGTGCCCGGTTCTTAGTCGGGCACCCTTTCTTTTCCATAGGAAATTATGTCGTGGTACTAGATATTACCAGCCTTCATTTCTGACGCAATACGATCCGCCTGTCGAATTGCAAGAGCCACAATTGTCAATGTGGGATTCTCTGCAGCACCAGTGGTGAACTGGCTACCATCTGAAATAAACAGGTTCTTGATGTCGTGTGTTTGACCCCAACGGTTCACCACACCATCACGCGGATTTTCCGACATCCGGTTTGTACCCAGATTATGCGTTGATGGATAAGGTGGTGTTGGGAACGTACGCGTTGCACCAACTGCATCATAAACAGCCGCACCTTGCTTATAAGCATGGTTACGCATAGCGATATCATTTGGATGATCATCAAAATGCACATTCGGAACCGGCAAACCATATTTGTCTTTCACATCATGATTTAGGGTCACCCGGTTTGTTTCCTGAGGCATATCTTCGCCCACGATCCACATACCGGCCATGTTCTCATAGAGATCAAGAGCAGTAGTAAACTCGCGTCCCCAACCACCTGGGTCCAGGAACGCCGCCATGAATGGCAATCCAAGTGAGAGCGTTTCAAGTTCATACCCTCCCACAAATCCACGTGAAGGATCATGCCGAGATTCATCCGTGATAATACCGGCCATGGTTGTGCCACGCCACATTTTCACTGGCTTGTCAAAGACAGCATAAACAGAACCAGTCATGTGACGCATGTAGTTGCGTCCCACCTGCCCGGAACTGTTGGCTAAGCCATCCGGGAAAAGCGATGAGTGAGAATTGAGCAGAAGCCTTGGACTTTCGAAAGAGTTGCCAGCCAGGCATACAATCCGGGCCTTCTGCATCTGCAGATTTCCGTCTTTGTCGAAATACTCTACCCCGGTCACCTTGCCCGAGTCATCGTGCACAATGCGTGCCACATGGCTTTCAGGCCGAACTTCCAGGTTACCTGTTGCTTCGCCTTCTTCAATGTCATGATAGCCAGCTGACCACTTCGCTCCCCACTTACAACCCTGGAAGCAGAAACCCGTTTGCTGACACATCGTTCGGTCACTCTTATCACTCGAAGCTATTGCCATACGTCCCGTATGAACATCTTTATAGCCGAGCGCCTTGGCGCCTTTCTCGAAAACACGGAAATTGTTGTTGCCTGGTAGTCCAGGTC
>CAWUJF010000397.1:0-3824 GCA_963922405.1 uncultured Hyphomicrobiales bacterium
TTGAGCTCATCTATGATCATAGATTTTCCAGGCTTGCGCATTCGATAAAGCGCGAAATCGAGGAAGACCAAGCGGCGACAGAGGTCTTGCTTCAGCAAATTGATCTGCACAACCCTTGGGACTTTCAAGAAATGTACGGGGCACTCTTTGATTTCGCCCGGCAATATGGATTTGATGAGGACCGCGAGGAATATCATGTTCATCTGACAACTGGTACGCACGTGGCACAAATCTGCTGGTTTCTGCTCACAGAGTCGAGGCATATCCCAGCACGACTGTTGCAGACGTCACCCCCAAAAAAGTCTGAGGGCGAGTTTTCCAGAGACGATACGATTGGTGAAATAAACATCGTTGATCTGGATCTTTCGAAATACAATGCGCTTAACAGCGATTTGATGAGATCGCGGAAGAGTACAATGCGCTCCTGAAATCCGGGATTGATACGAGGAACGATGCGTTTAACCGATTGATTGAGCGAATTGAGCTTGTTTCAACAACCAGCGATGCGCCACTTCTTTTATTGGGGGCAACGGGAACCGGAAAGTCAGAACTGGCCGAACGAATTTATGAACTCAAACTCCAGCGGCGTAGGGTGAAAGGGCGGTTTGTTCACGTGAACTGCTCTACGCTTAAAGGCGAACGCGCCATGTCAACACTTTTCGGGCACAGGCGAGGAGGCATATCCGGTATCGCCAACGACCGACGTGGACTTTTGCGGGAAGCAGATGGTGGTGTCCTGTTTCTTGATGAAATAGACGAATTGGGTCTAGATGAGCAGGCAATGATCCTGCATGCAGTTGAGACCGGTAAATTCTTTCCCCTGGGATCAGATCATGAGATCACGAGTAAGTTTCAACTCATCGCAGGTGCAAACCACAATTTAGGCAAGCTGGTTGCAGAAGGGAAATTCCGGGCTGATCTTTTCGCGCGGCTTAATTTGTGGACTTTTCATTTGCCAGCGTTGAGGGATCGCCGGGAAGATATAGAGCCTAACATTGAGTATGAGCTGAAACGGGCGGAAAAGACCCTCGGAGCCAGTGTGGGATTTAACGTGGATGCAATGCAGAAATATGTTCGCTTTGCCACCGATCCAGCTACCAAATGGCCCGGTAATTTCCGAGATCTGGGAGCTTCAATGCAACGATTGTGTACACTGGCGCCTCGGGCCCGTGTGACCCTGCAGATGGTGGATGATGAAATCGAGTTTCTGGAGCGTCAGTGGGCAAGTTCAGAGAAGAACGAAGATGATAAACTGGTCAGGTATTATCTGGGTGACCGGGTTGAAGAAGTGGATCCGTTTGATCTTGTCCAATTGGCTTCTGTAATTCGTACATGCAAAAGCAGTAGTTCGCTCAGTGCAGCGGGGCGGACGCTTTTCTCAGCTTCCCGCGCAGTCAAGACCAGTCGTAATGATGCAGACCGGCTTAAGAAGTATCTTACCAAGTTTGGACTATCCTGGGCTGAGTTGACTGAGACCTAAATACCACCAGGCTTGAGAGCCGTTCCGCATCTGTCGAACCGATTAAAACAATAATGCATAATTCACGCCAAGCCACGGGTTGGGCGATCGTTTTCGATGTTAAAATTCATGCCATCCAGCAACTCTTCCAGATCCGGACGAGCCGCTGGTCCGTTGGAAATATCGACAAGCATCAATGTTCCATCAGGACGGATGGCAAAGGTGCCTGGTTCTGAAAATCGATGGGTTGTTTCTGCGTCAGACAGGGGATCAGAAACATACAGACCCAGTGAACGCATTTGCTCTTCAGTCATTCCGTATCCAAGATTGAAATTCCAACCAAATTCCTGCTGATCTGCAATTGCCTTTTCTTTGGTGTCAGCCGAAACCACAACTACATTCATTGCGGATTCCCAATCAGCTAGGGCATTGTTGAGTTTGTTAAGGTAGCGCTTGCAACGTGGACAGTGACGTCCGCGATAGACAAACAAAATTGTCCAGCGATCATTGGCATCACCTATTTTGATAGGGTTGTCGTCAGCAATAGAAGGAAAGGTCAGCGGTTCAATTGGTTCACCAACAAGGGGTTTGGAGGCCATTATTCAAAATACTCCGAATGTTTGAGATGTATGTCTTCGATCGTGTCGTCCAAACGAGCCAAATGACGTCGGGCAATATCTGTAGCTTCTGTAGCAGAGCCATTTTTCAACGCATCGGCAAGTTGCTTATGGTCATCATATAAAACTGCAGACTCGTCTTTTCTGTCGAGACTCAGGACGCATAGTCGGTCAACTTTTTTCTTGTTTTCCTGGATTGTGTGGAAAGCCATTGGGCAGCCGCCCAACTCACAAATCAGTTTGTGAAACTCATAGTCCAGTAAATGGAACTGGTCCTGCTGTTTACCTTTCAACGATTGTTTTTGCCGCTGCAAATTCTGATCGAGCGTCATTGCGCAAGTTTTGTCCCAAACGGAGCAGGCATGCCTTATCACTTCGAGCTCTACGGAAAGACGAACGAAGCGGGCATGGGTTATCAGTTTCATTGAAAACCCACGAACCTCGGTTGCTTTCTGGGGACGGATAAGCAGTAGATTCAGATTTTCCAGGCGATTGAATGCGTCCCTGACCGGTTGTCTGGAAACACCAAAACGTTGCGCAATTTCTGACTCTGACAGTTTGGTGCCAGGCAACAATTTCAAAGAGGAGATTTCCTCATGCAGATGATCGAACACCACGTCAGCGGTCGTGCGCCTTTGTATATTTTCAATTAAGTCTAACATCCCCAAAATCTTTCATTTTGGTCTTTTGTTGCCTGACGCTGCCACTGGCAAACGTCCTTGTTTTATAAACTGATTATCTACCAACCAGCGGGTCATGCGGTCAATATCGATAGCCTGAATGAAGGTTAGCAAGAATTTTTCCTGTTGACAATACTAGTATACTAGTCTTCTAATATGTTGAGTTTGGAAGAGATTAACTAGTGCGGGATTTCGATATTCCGTGAACTGGATCATGCAATGGCAGGACATCAATCAACAAAATCAGCTGAGCTGAGTGGAAAAGTTGCGGTCGTAACAGGCGGTGGCAGAGATATAGGGCGGGCATGTGCTTTGAAGCTTGCAGCTTGTGGTGCTGCGGTAGCAATCAATTATCATAGCTCTTCGGCTGGGGCTGAAAGCGCTGTTTCTCAAATTAATGATCAAGGTGGTCAGGCGTTTGCAATGCAGGGGGATATGACTTCTGATGCAGATGTTTCGGCGCTGGTGGATGAAACCTCCAAAGCGTTTGGTGGGCATATCGATATACTGGTTCACGTAACTGGTGGTCTTGTGGCGAGGAAAACACTCGCAGAGATGGACATGGATCACTGGAATTACGTGATGGAGCTCAATGCCACCTCGTTTGTTCGCAGTGCCAAGGCAATACTTCCATTAATGAAAAATGGTGGATCAATCGTCGGGCTTGCAAGTCAGGCTGGACGTGATGGCGGAGGGCCAGGCGCAACAGCCTATGCTGCATCAAAAGGTGCTTTGATGACATTCACAAGAGGGCTGGCCAAGGAACTTGGTCCGGATATTCGGGTGAATTCCGTTTGTCCTGGAATGATCGACACTGATTTTCACAACAAGTTCTCGAAGCCGGAAGTTCGCACGAATGTGGCAAATGCTACGCCTTTGAAGCGTGAAGGAACTTCTGAGGACGTGGCAAATCTAGTGGCGTATCTGGCCTCAGATGAAGCGGCTTTCATCACCGGTGCCAATATCGACATCAACGGGGGCTTGTATTTTTCCTGATCGATCGTTTGTCGATCACACACAAACCAAACTTCATTTTTCTAGGGAGGAACTAATGATCAATAAATTTAC
>CAWUJF010000398.1:0-3800 GCA_963922405.1 uncultured Hyphomicrobiales bacterium
CCTTTCCTGATCTTCAATACCAACCGGGAACGCCTTTTGAAGGTGAAGAGTTTCCGGTCCTTTATTCTTCAGAGCAACGCTAAAACTTCAAGGAACTGACGTGGATCACGCCAATACACCACCCGTATATCTCGATTATCTCAACCGGTTTGATATCGAAGCTCTGGGCATCACGGATGAAGAAATACTGAGCGCCATTGAGGCAGCCCTTGTGTCGCAAGGACACGGAGAGACAGAAATTGAGCCACGAACCCATATTCGTCCCCGTACAGGCGTTGAAGGACACTTCAATGTGCTTAGAGGCTGGATTGGTGAAGAGATCGACAGCGCTGGTGTGAAGGTGGTGGGCGACTTTGTCCCCAACTACCAACAAGGCAGGCCTTCCGAATACGGGCTTCTCACCCTGTTTGATCCGCATATGGGAGCGCCAAAGGCGATTATTGACGCCACTGGCATCACTGAAATGCGTACCGGGGCAATTACGGCGCTTGGCGCTAAGTACCTTGCTCCTGAAAACCCGAAAATTCTCGGTCATATCGGTGCGCGGGGAACCGCCTACTGGAACATTCGGCTGTTGTGCCATCTATTCAATTTCGAGGAAGTGAGAATTCACTCCAGAAGACCGGAAAGCAGAGAAGCCTTTGCCGCGAAGCTCGAAGCGGATCTCGGGCGGAAGATAACTATTACGGAGGATTGGCAATCCTGTCTTGAAGGGGCGGATATCATGGTTGAAGCCTCGCGACTTCCTGAACCCACGCCGCTTTTCAAAACAGAATGGATCAAGCCCGGTTCGCTGGTCATCCCATACGGCACCATGTCTGCGGTCGAACTTAATCTGACTGACATTATGAGCAAGGTGGTCATGGATGATTGGGGCCAGGCGCATGGCATCTTTGGTGCACTAAGGGAGCATGTGGATCAGGGAAAGCTGACTGCGGAAACACTGCACGCTGAACTCGGGCAAATCTGTGCGGGTGTAAAGCCAGGTCGTGAAACGGTTGATGAAACCATATTGTTCTGGCATCGTGGATTGTCGTTGTCAGACATAGCACTAGGGCATGCAATGCTGGCAAAGGCAAAACAGATGAAAATCGGGCAACGTTTACGCTTTTACTGACCATGACAATCAGCACTGAACCTTTGGATCTCGATACCTTTTCTGCTGCTGCAAACAATCCTGTAGAACTGAAGTTTTCAGCCGCTGATCTGGAGCGCATCGCTGCCAGTCACAGGACGGTCATGGAAATGGCTGCGGGTAAAGAGCCGGTCTATGGCCTGAATACAGGCTTAGGCGGCAATCTGGCCTATCGCATCAAGCCTGAAGACATCCCCGGCTTTCAGATGGCGATTGTGGCCGGCAGGTCTGCAGCCTGTGGTGATATGCTTCCCCCTGAGGTGGGGCGTGGCATCCTGCTCTACCGCATCATCTCAGCAACTTCCGGATTAAGCGGTATCAGTGTTGAATTGTTCAACCATCTTCGCGCGGTGTACGAAGCTGGCCTTGCACCCGCTATCCCGGAATATGGCTCAATTGGTGCCAGTGATCTGGTGCAGAACGGATTTTTTGGCCTAGGTGTTCTTGGACACGGTGAGATATGGCGGGATGGTGAGCTTGTTGATGCGAAAACAGCTCTAGAGGATGCGGGCCTCACTCCACCCGAACTAAAGCCAAAAGAAGGTTTAATCCTGATCAGTCATTCCGGACTAACGGTTACGCTGGCGGCAAAAGCCTTGAAAGAAGCAACCACCGCGCTCAAAATGGCAAAAGTGGCGATTGCGCTTTCCTATGAAGGATATGGGGCCAATCAGGCCATTCTGGCAGCTGAAATCAATGAACTGCGCCCTGCTCCGGGACAAGCAGAAGCGGCTGCATGGTTTCGCGATGCACTTGCCGGATCAGACAACAATCCCCGACGGGTTCAGGAAGCATTGTCCTTCAGAACGGTCTGCTCGGTTATTGGAGCCGCAGAACACGCCCTCAAAGAGGCAATCTCGGTTTGGGCTGGGGAATGTAACGGATGTTCGGACAGTCCGGCAGTGCTTGATACAGGTGAGATGAAATCCACCATCAACTTCCATTCCCCTGCACTTGCCCTGGCGTTTGAAACCGTTTGTCTTTCCTTCGGCAGTGTAGCGAACGGCTCTGTCCAGCGCATGTTCCGCATGATGACCGGAAGTTTTTCCGATCTGCCGCACTACCTGACACCAGTTGGTGAAGGCTCCGCCGGATTGGTACCCACGCAGAAGACAGCTTCAATTCTCTTATCTGAAATCCGTCATGCCATGCATCCGGTTGCAATCGACACACCACCCATCGCAGATGGTGTGGAAGATATGGCTTCGATGACCCCTGCTGCAGCCAAAAAGTTGCAAACCATGACCAAGCCACTTCATTTGCTGACCGGGCTCGAAGCTCTGAGCGCTTGTCAGGCAATCAGCCTGCGGAAGCCAGAAAGCCTCGGTAAAATTGTCAGTGAGATATATCCTGCAATCCGTGTACAAATCCCCGAACTCACGACTGACCGGCAGATTGGCACAGATATCAACAAGGCAACCGAAATCCTCAAGGGTTTTGTTGATCAGCTTTAGCTTTTGGTTATTTCAAGAGTAGTTTACTAAGCAATGGCCCGCTTGGGAATACGGCTTTCCATATACCGGAAGAGTAGTATCAAGATGCCGGAGAGACACAGATAGATGAATGCCACGAGAAGCAGCGGCTCATAGATGCGGTAAGTTTCCTGACGCACCATGTTGCCAACGCCATAAACCTCAAAAATCGTAATGGTTGCTGCCAGGGGTGTGGATTTTAACGTGAGGATAAATTCACCGGTTAGCGTGGGGAATACGTTTTGCAGCGCTCTTGGCAACCAGACGCGACGTAAAACCTGAAACGGTGACATGCCTATGGCACGTGCTGCCTCCAGCTCACCCTTTGGTACACCACGGAAGGCGCCGCGCATGACTTCACCCTCATAGCCGGCAACACTTATTGAAAATGCGAAGATCGCATAGGGGAATGCTTCGCGCAGAACTGGCCATAAGAAGCTCTCCCGGATGCCTGGGATAGAGGGAAATAGTGATCCCACACCGTAGTAAATCAGCCAGAGTTGGATGAGTAGAGGTGTACCGCGGACAATCGTGCAAGAGCCTTTTGCCAGCCAAGCTAGAGGTTTTGGACCGGCAACCTGTGCCAGACCGATTGGAATTGCCAACATCATTCCGAAAATGATTGAAAGAACCAGCAGCTGGATCGTCAGCCACAACCCTTCCAGGAACATCGGTGCATATTCGGGAACCCAATACCACTGCATAGCGCTAACCCTGCGCTGGCTGGCCGCGGCGATAATATCGCTCAAGCATGCCAAATCCGAAATTCGAGACCAATGTCAGCATCAGGTACAAGAACCCGGCTGCAAGATAGAATACAAAATATGCTTTTGTGGATCCGGCTGCCTGACGGGTTTCCAGTGCCAGTTCGCTGAAACCTACGACTGCCAGCAATGCCGTATCTTTTGTTGTAATAAGCCAGAGATTTGCAAGGCCAGGAAGCGCGAAGGGCAACATGGCCGGGATAATAATACGCCTGTGCGCTTTGAAAGAGGACATGCCAACTGCTTTTGCAGCTTCAATCTGTCCTGGTGGGACAGCGAGGAAAGCCCCTCTGAAAACCTCTGTCGAGTAAGCGCCCTGGACAAAGCCGATCACGTAGATTCCGGCCCAAAGGCCATCAATATCAACGCGTTCGAAGCCCATGCTTTCCAGTACGAAATTAAGAAGATCATTGCCTGCATAGTAAAGAA
>CAWUJF010000399.1:0-3793 GCA_963922405.1 uncultured Hyphomicrobiales bacterium
TTTTGGCCTCACCACCATTTCCAACCCCCTGCCCAATCTGGAGATCAAGCTTGGCGGCAGCGTGGGTGCTCTGACAGGCGGATCCTTGAGTACGGCAAACCTTGCAGGTGGAACCGTTAATCCAGTGGGCTATACCGCAACCTTTGACGATGATCTGGTTTACACGCTCAATGCGTCCCTGAAGCTTGAATTCTAAATCCATGGGAAACTGACGGGTTGAGAACTACTTCCTGCTCCAGGTTTCACCCAGACAGATAAATTTCAGGACGCAGCCGCTTACTTTCAGCCTGTGTCCTGATCTAGAAAGGTCGGCTTTACCAGAATAACTTCTTCCGTCCCGCAAATCCGTCAGGGTACCGGTGTAATACCGCTCTGAAGCGTAACGCAGTTTGCCCGTCAGTTGGCCAGCGTGCTTCCCGCTCCCCACATAGACACAAAAGAAACCACCGCATTTCTTAACATTCATGATGGTGCCACCGTCGCTTTCGGGTCGTTGCCATTGGCCCTCGATGGTTGCTGCCGCGGTGTTGATTGTTACAAAGCTGAGTAAAAGGCCAACCAGAAACATCAGGGATATGGATCTTGTTTGCTTTCCGGACTTGAGAATGCGCATTTTCTTCCTCTATGCTGCTTCAATACGTTTTGTGCCCGTTTTTGAGTTCAATCCATCGCCTTTCTGACGCTGCTCTTTTTCGCATTTATCGTCGTACATGGACTGATCAGCCATTTTGAGTAAGGTTTCCGCATCATGAGCCTGATCCGGATATATTGCGCTCCCCATGCTTGCGCCGATATTATAGGTGTTTTCCTTGTCACTGATCGTTCTGCTGATATCTGCAAACAGACGTGACTTCACTTCATTCACTTCTTCATTCGTGAAACCGCTACACATCAAAACAACGAACTCATCACCTCCAACCCGGGCCACAATGTCATTTTCACGTACATTATTTCGGATCCTGCGTGCGACCGTCCGCAATACGTGATCGCCCACGTCATGGCCATAGGTGTCATTGACAGGTTTGAAATCATCGAGATCTATGAAGAGGACTGCAACCCTTTCTTCAATTTCCAGATATGTCTGCAAGCTGGAGTTCAGATAGCGAGAATTATAAAGACCGGTGAGCCCATCCCTGTTGGCCAGTTTTGCGTATTTCTCTTTTTCCTCCTGCAATTGCCTTTTGATGAGCAGGTAGTTTTGGTCGTAGCTGTAGATAATGAACATGATGATAGAATATGTGATGAAGATCGTCCCCATTATGTTCAGCTCTGGCAGCGCCTGAGATGTGAAATCCGGCAGCTTGATCTCGAAAATCTGGAAAATTGCCCAATTGGACAGCATAACGAATGGAAACAGGAAGGTAGTCCATAAACCCACAACCTTTCCGTGCAGGCAAAAGGCTACCACAGGAACAATCAACATCACTGGTGTGGCTACTGAATACGGAAACCCACCCGTCATAAGAATTGAAATTATGACAGAGAAACCCGCCATCGAAGAAAAGACTGCGAGACCTGCCTGATAATATCCCCTGACCAGGAAGGTATAGGAGCATAGCATGGTAATGATAACGGCAATTTCCAGCGGCACGAAGAACGCCTTGGTTCTATCATCCATGATCGCATCATCAACAATTACGTTGATCACGAGAAAAACTGCAATGATGACAGCCACACCTAACAGAATTGCAGATAACATCCGAGCTGTAGCCAACCTCGTACGGTCAGCGGCGTAATGGTGCTTCAGATTATCAAAGTGCCATAGGTTGAAGGCACCCAAAACAAATTTCATAACTATGCCAAATCAAAAAAAGCAAAAATAAAGTATGCGGCCACACAAAACCAATTTGTTTCATATTCCATTAACGCGTAAAAATGCGCGCGTAGTAACGTTAACACAGTATTAAATTTTATTATGTATTTGTAATATCGGGAATATTAACTGCTGGATTGCAATATGTAAACATAAAGCGCAGTGAATATGACTCGAATTGCAGGACTCGCTTTTTCCGGACTGGGGTTTGCACTGGTCCATGTAATTTTCATTTATATCATTATCTGGCTAGCCGATATTGTGCCATCGCACTCTATCAGGGCGCATACGGATACACCCTTATGCAATGCCTTGGCGACCAATCTGCTGCTGGTCGTATTTTTTGCCTTACAACACAGTGGTATGGCGAGAAATTCATTCAAGAAATTCACAAGCCGATTTGTCCATCCCGCCTTTGAGCGCAGTGTTTATGTGTGGAATGCCGTGTTGGCACTTACATGTCTTGTTTGGTTCTTTGAGCCTGTTCCCATCACCGTATGGAAAATTGACAATATGCTGTTTCAGGTGTTCATCTGGGCGGCTTTTGCATGTGGCTGGGCAATCTCATTTGCTGCTTATCTGTCCGTGGGTATCAAGTTTCTGTTGGGACTAAGTCAGTGTTTTGCGTGGTACCGGTCTGAACCCTTGCCAGAACAACCTTTAGTTGAGTCATACATCTATAAGTGGGTGAGAAACCCTCAGCAATTGGGGTTGTTAATCGCATTCTGGAGCACACCGCACATGACCGTTGGTCAGTTGGTATTTGCTTTTCTGCTTACTGTTTATATTTTCGTGGGTGTCAGGCTTGAGGAGCGCGATCTTCATGCGCTTCATGGAAAATCTTTTGTCAGATACAAAAAATCTGTACCGGCGATAATACCCTGGAAGTTTAAACAGTAGAGCTGACCGATTGCTGGTCTTCCCCATCACTTAACGATATCAGTGACTTACACCATATCGCTTTAGTTCGGCTCGCTAGAACTGACCGGATTTTGGCCAGGGGAAACTGGTTTTGAAGGCCGGAATACATCCAATTTGAACTAATAATTAACCACGCCTCAAAGTGAAAAGTTTAATCATTTTGAGCTAAATTTCCTTTGTTTTATCAGGCTCAATATTGCGAGTTAACCGATGCAACCCGATGCAAATTATTTGAGATCCACATTTACAGAAAAAGGTCGTGGTTTTAATACGACCGACAAAGTAGCTCGTTCTGTTGTTAGAATGAGTGATGAATTTATGCTGGAACGTGTCAGCAGCATGGAAGGTTTGCGTGCGCTAAAGCAGGAATGGCAACAGCTTGAGAAGGTGTGCCCGGATCCTTACACATATTTCCAGTCCTATCATTGGTGCGTTGAATGGTGCGAGAAATTCGCCACGTTTGATGCGAAAGAAAAATGCAATGTTCCTCAAATCTATGTGCTGAGAAAGAATGCGCAAATAGTGATGCTATGGCCATTGATGCGATCTCAATCACGGACAAAAGCTACTTTGCTTATGCCGCTTTCAACGCCGTTGAGCCAATATTCCAATTTGCTGTTCGATCCATCAGAATTTTCTGCTGAAACCGGAAAGCAGGTTCTCAGTGAGATCAAGAAGCAGTGCGGATGTGACGCGATTACCTTAAACCACCTGCCGCAAAGTTCCATGATCAGCAAAATCGTCGACCGTGAAGGTGTTTGTGACAATGTGGATCATGTGGCTCAAATTCTTGATCTGAGCGGGTTTGAAAACTGGGATGACTATCACAATGATCTCCCTCGCAATCAGCGCAAGGAACGGAACAAGCGCCGCAACAAGATAGAAAAAGCGGGCGAAATTAAATACGAAATTCTTGGCGCCTCTGACGAGGGTTACAGCGCACTCGTGCAGCAATGCATGGAAATGAAAAGAAAATGGCTGGTGATGACAGGCCGAAACAAAGGTATTCTGTTTGATCCGCTTGCGGCAGATTTCTTCAAGAGTATTCCGAAATCCGGA
>CAWUJF010000400.1:0-3790 GCA_963922405.1 uncultured Hyphomicrobiales bacterium
AATGCCGCAATCGTGCGTGTTCCCACTGCCCCTGGTCGTTCATCGGTCACAACAATCTCGAAATTGATGCAAAAATACGGGAAGAGCGGCAAGAAGTTTCCTGTGGCAATTTATATGCACGGATGCGGCGGGATATGGGCCGGTACCAAACGCAGGGTCAAGTTTCTGGCAGATAACGGATTTCTGGTCATTGCCCCCAACAGTCTCGCGCGCAAGAAATATCCCAGATCATGTAACCCGGTCACGCAGGAAGGTGGAATGTATCGTCCTACCATCAAGATGCGCCAGCTGGATGCAGGGTTTGCAATTGAGAGCGCCAAGCGGCTGCCATTTACAGACAATAGCAAATTCCTACTCATTGGCTTGAGCGAGGGTGGCATCACCACTGCCACTTTTTCCCGGAAAAACTCCAGACAATCTGTGAAGGCAAGGGTTGTGGAGGGTTGGACGTGTAACGCTGGCTGGCGCGAATATCGTGGTATCAGGGCACCAGGATCCGAGCCTGTATTGTCTTTGGTAGGCTCAAAGGATCCCTGGTTCCAAAATGACTGGAACCGCGGGCATTGCGGTCAGTTCATGAGCAAGGGGAATGGAAGCCGTTCTGTTGTTTATCGCACAGGGACACTTGCAAGAAAACATGCGCTTCTTGAAAACAATGCTGCTCGCAAGGAAGTTTTGAACTTTCTGAGAAAACAAGGTCTGTTATCAAATTAACATCGAATGATTGTTGGAAAAGTCTTTAAACTTGGCTATCAGTCTGGTGGCAGTTCAATCATGGTATCAGAGTAAATTATGAAGCGGTATTTAAGTCCTTTTAAAAAAGAATCCGAACCGGTGAACCATTTTCATTTTGTGGCTGACTACAATGATTGGGTTCGCCATTTGATAGGAACAAATGATCGCAAGACTGCCATGAGTCTGGCAGTAGGTGGTAACTGGGATGAGATAGGCAAAAAGCTCAATAACCTGGCACAGGATCTGGGTTTGAAATCCGGAATGAATGTTCTCGATTTTGCCTGCGGTAGCGGAAGGTTTGCGCACTATCTCTCCAAAGACTTGGACATCCCCCAATATGTAGGCATTGATGTGGTTCAGGAACTGCTCGACTATGCCGGTGAAGTTTGCCCGGACCACTACGAGTTCATCCTCAACCGGTCGCTTACACTGCCCGTGGAGGATAACACCTTCGATTATGCCTTTGGCTTCAGCATTTTTACGCATCTGTTGCAGACGGAAATCAAAATATACAGCGACGAGGTGAACCGCTCGCTCAAGCCTGGTGGTATGTTCGTCTATTCATTCCTGGAGATGCATCTGCATTCCAAAACTCTGGAAACAAGTGCTGCTGCTCATCTGGCCTATGGCAAACCATATCCACACCTCAACATCTTCCTGTCGCGCGATCAGGTAACGTTTCTGGCGGAACTGACAGGCTTCGAGGTGGTGAAATTTGTGGAGCCGACAGAAGCCATCGGACAATCTGTTGTGGTTCTGAAAAAACTGGGGTGAGATGGGTTTGTTAATGACTACCGATAAAATCCCAGAATGACTGGATAGCCAACTAACTCTGTCTCACCATATTTCAATTGGCTGTTTTGAGCCCTTGGTTTGCGCGGAACACTACTAGAAAGATAGGTTTCCTGCTAAATGATCCGCTGCAAATTGATAGAGGCAGTTCGCAACAACTTCATCAATGCCCGGCCCAATTCCCCAAATTTCTGCATTGTTAAAATGCGCGGTGTTTAAAAAGAAGTATACGCCTGTCCCGTCATCGGAAATTGGTAAAAGATGCTTTCTTTCAGTTCCAGCTTGCTCCCACCCACGAAGTTTCTTTGTAACATCTACGACGTCAATCCACATTGGAGGATCATTAATGACTGGATCGACTAGTCCATATATTTCAAGACTTTCGACCAACACAGCACCAAACTCTGCCAAGAATTCTTTGTATTGAGCTGGAAATAACACACCCAGTTCCGCTTCAGCTTTTGCAATATTTACCGCTGATGCGGCTCCAGCTGCCATACCGTTTTGACACATAAGTTGAAAAGCTTCTTTTGTGGATGTCATGACATGATACCTTGTTCCCAATATGTAATGTGACCGAAAGTGACAAGATTACATAAGCAATAATGCCTGGCCTAATTAGAGGGCCACTGATTAACGTCAGCTCAATCCGCAGACCTGCCATTCGATATTACATAATCATCGACCTGAGGCCATTGTCCGCTTCGTGCTTAGTAGGAGCTAAGAATACCTATTGACGAACATCCAAAATCAGTTTCAAGTCCGGAAAGTGTGGCTCGGAGGCTCCCTGGATTGAAAGATCACGTATTTCGTCTCTCTTCCAAAAGCGTTTGAATTTCTGATGATATTTATCGACTTCTAATTTGGATTTTCTTGCTACATCCTGTGCGTGTTGCAAGTCATTGGTTTTAATCACCCCAAGTAAGAAAATGTTCGAACCTTCGACACCTAGATACCATTGCTCATGCTCGACACCTTCCTGCATCAGCGAATGTCGTACTTCCTCAATACGTTCACTCATGAAAGTCGCCCATTCATTAATTGTGTCGATGCCACATGTTACAGGTATTTTCTTTGCCGAATAGGGCATATTGACAGTTTTCCCTTACCTTAAAACCGAATTGTATGTTGTCGCTGTTCTCTTCACTGACGGTGTAGATTCCAGCTCATTTTCCCCTTCCCTCTTCAAACCCGCCTCACCCTTTAAGCGGCACGCCGCCAGTTTCGTTTGCGCGCAGGTCATCGGTTGGAGCCCAGGTTTCGGGATCGCAAATCAAACGTGCCAATGCTTCTGCAGCTGCTTCGAGGATTTTCTCTCCCTTTTCAGGATTGGAGCGAGTTGGATCGCCGAACACACCATTTTCCGTCACATGGGCAAAGGGGCGCCATCGGTAGGATGCCTCTCCTGCCTGGAGGAACTTCCGGCCTTCCGGGCTTGCAAGGCTGCCAAGATCACTGTCATCCACAAGTTCGGGCTCGCATACCATCATCATAGAGGTTTCTGCTTCGCCAGCGTGCATCACACCCGGCTGATCTTCCAGATGTTTCGAGAGTTCATCTCCCGCTTCGCTCACATAGGTGGTTGCCACCAGGGTTGCCTCTGAAGTTGGCGTCAGTTCATCAAGGATCTGCTGCATGGCGATTATGTTGCCGCCATGGGAATTGGAAATTAGAATATCGCGAAAGCCGTGGCGGGTGATGGAAGTAATCAGATCACTCACCACCCGGCGAAAGGTGTCATGGCTCAAAATCAATGTACCGCCAAACGGCATGTGATGCTCGGACAGGCCTGACCAGACCACCGGCGTTACGATGACGGGTCTTGTGTCATACGCCTTTCGTGCTGCTCGATGGGCAATTTCCTGACCTAACCGCGTATCCGTCATTACTGGCAAGTGTGGGCCGTGTTGCTCGATTGAAGCGATCGGCAAAATGACCACTGCATTTTCATTGGCCAGTGCCCGCAACTCATGTGCCTTCAGCCTTGCCCAGTCCACTTCTGCCATTGTCTTGCTCCCTTGCGGTTTGATTGAGTTCATATCGATTATCCTTACATTTTGGCCGGTGTGCTGGCTAGCACCCGATGCTTGGTTGGTAAGAATGGGCAAAAAAGTCAGAAAAAATAATTTTCAAAAAACTTATCCCCACCCTTCTAGGTGGCCTTATTATTCCTCCATCGCCTGTTCATTGAACCCGCCGTGACTGACAACCACACAGGGTTTACTGCAAACTCAGTTTGGCCACCGAAGTTAAGCTTGAACAG
>CAWUJF010000401.1:0-3789 GCA_963922405.1 uncultured Hyphomicrobiales bacterium
AGTTTATCTTTGCAAATATCGGCATTACGTTCGCCATATTCACACTGACTTTTGTGATCGGCTTGCTTGCCTCACGTGGCGAAATCGGTGAAGCAACCATACAGGGGCTTGCAGCGGCCTATGGTAACATCGGTTATATGGGACCAGCCATTGCAATTCTTGCCCTGGGTGAGCAAGCGGCTATTCCGGTTGCCATCATCTTTTGTTTTGAAAACATCATGCACTTTGCCATTGCTCCGGCGATGATGGCTATTTCCGGTGAAAGCAAACAGACCGTCCTGGAGTTGATCACAGATATTACGAAGAAGATTGTTTTCCACCCTTTCATTCTGGCAACGGCTGTGGGTGTGGCGGCTGCGATTTTCAATTTCAATCCACCTGTTTCAGTGGGACGGTTGATCGACTATCTGGCACAGGCTGCTGCACCCTGCGCGCTCTTTGCCATGGGGGTTACACTGGCATTGCGGCCGCTAAAACGCTTCCCGCTTGCGTTGACTTATATTGTTCCGATGAAACTTGTGGCCCTGCCTGTCGCCATGTATGTGGGCCTTAGTTACGCCGGTAACTTTGATGAAATCTGGATGTATACTGCAGTGATGCTGGCGTCTCTGCCAACGGCCACCAATGTGTTTGTGATTGCGCAGCAATATAATATCTGGGTTGAGCGCGCTTCCGCCTCGATCCTTGCCACAACGGCTGTTTCTGTGGTGACGGTTTCTGCGCTTTTGTTCGGCATTACGACCGGTCAATTGCCACCAGATTTGATGCCGTAAAAAAACTCTAAATAGCTAAAATTTTAGCGATTTTTCCAGTGATTTGTTAAAATCGAATTCATAAAATAGTAACCGAGAGCATGCACCAGAGCCGACGTAAGATCGGCCATTGAGATACAGCCAAAACTGTATCTCAAGAAATTTGTTGGAAACGACAGAGGTGCCAAAATGATTGACACTGTATATTACTGGATTGCCAGCGGACCCTCGCCCCAAATCTGGGTTCCCTGGCTGCTTGTGAGTTTCAGCTTTATAATTACCTACACCCTGATCAGGATGTTCAAGGGCTAGGTTCAAGCGCGCATACGTTCACCAGCGGGATCAAACAGTGGATCCTTGTTGATCCTTGCCTTGCGGCGGACACCCAGGATTTCGATTTCAAACAAACCTTCTTCATCGCGCTCTGCAAGCTCAGCCGGGATGTAACCCTGGCCCAATGACGCTTTCACAAAATGGCCATAGCCTCCGGAAGTTATCCAGCCCACAACCTGCCAGTCTCCATCCTGATAGGCGGATGACGGTTCCATCTTGTTGCCGGACATGTCGAAACGGTCAGCTCCATAACCATGCGGCTTGGTGATCGTACCGTAGTCTTCATCTCCGACTTTTGCCCAGATGGGTTCGTCGGCCATGATATCCGCTGTCTCGGCTTCGATAACAAAGGAAACGCGTCGCAAATTCGGCCCGTCCGCATGTTCCTGAGCCGCAGCCTCCCGCCCAATGAAATCGTTCTTGGACAGTTTAATGAAACGGTCCATTGATGCTTCGAACGGTCCATAGATCGGACGCATCTCGCCAAACCAGGTGGGGAAGTTCTTTTCAAGACGCATGGACAGCAAAGCGCGCATACCAAAGTCCTTGATGTTGAACTCTTCACCCGCTTCCTTGATCGCATCATAGACCTTTCGCTGGTAAACCGGCTCCATCCAGATTTCGTAACCCAGATCACCTGAGAAGGTCACACGGTTCACAATGCATGGGGCACCGCCCACATCCATTTCGCGAATGTCCATGAAGCGGAAAGCTTCACCGGACACGTCTTCATCGCACATTTTCTGAAGAACTTTTCTGGCATTTGGTCCTGCAATCGAAAGGCCCATCAGGTCCATGTCAAAACGGTGGACTTCAACCGAACCATCTTCAGGCAGATGATCGAGGAACCAGCGCATATGGTAGCGGGAAGCACCCAGCGAACCCCACATCATGAACGCATCCTCAGACACACGCCCGATGGTGAAGTCACCGATCAGCTTGCCGTTGTAGTTGAGCATCGGTGTCAGAGTGATACGGCCTTCCTTCGGCATGGTGTTGCACATCAAGTGGGAAAGCCAAGCCTCCGCCCCTTCCCCACGGACTTCGTATTTAGCGAAGTTCGAGACTTCTGTGACCCCTACAGATTCACGGACGGCATGAACTTCCGCGCTCACATGCTCGAAGTCATTTGATCTGTGGAATGACAGAATGTCATGGGCTTCGTCCTGAGACGGTGCAAACCAAAGGGGAGTTTCAAGACCCCAGGTGTCTCCCATAACCGCGTGGTTTTTGTCTTTCATCAAATCATAAAGAGGGGTTGTCTGCTGAGGACGGGCTGCTGGCAATTCCTCGTTCGGGAAACGGATCGAGAAGCGCTTGGAATAGTTTTCACGAACCTTGGCATTTGTGTAGCGCAGGGTTGCCCATTCGCCAAAGCGCGTCACATCCATGCCCCAGATATCGTGTCCGGGATCGCCATTTACCATCCAGTTGGAAAGGGCAAGTCCCACACCACCACCCTGGGAGAAGCCTGCCATCACAGCACAGGCGCACCAGAAATTGGTCAGGCCATCAACCGGCCCCACCAGCGGGTTTCCATCCGGGGCAAAGGTGAAAGGCCCGTTGATGATTTGCTTGATCCCGGCTTGTTCCAGAGGTGGGAAGTGTTTGAAGCCGATTTCCAGTGAAGGTGTAATCCGGTCAATATCGGGTTGCAACAGTTCATGGCCAAAATCCCAAGGCGTGTTTTGAGGGGACCACGGCACACAGGCCTTTTCATAGGTCCCGAGCAACATGCCTTTACCTTCCTGGCGCGTGTAAATTTCACCTTTAAAATCAATGATATGGCAAAGCTCCCGACCTGTCTCCTGATTATAGGCTTTCACTTCTTCCATTTCTTCAGTGAGAAGATACATGTGCTCCATGGCAAGCAGCGGCAGTTCCAACCCGACCATGCGACCCACTTCGCGAGCCCAAAGACCACCGGCATTGACCACATGCTCACAGCGTACAGTGCCTTTTTCTGTGACCACATTCCAAGTGCCGTCGGCATCCTGGGTCAGATCAGTTACCCGGTTCCGCAGTTCAATTTCCGCACCGAGCTTACGCGCAGCTTTTGCGTAGGCGTGGGTTGTGCCAGACGGGTCCAGGTGACCTTCGACCGGATCCCACAGACCACCCACAAAGTTTGACTCATCCATCAACGGGAACATAGCCTTTGCTTCCGCAGCCGTGACCAGCTCTGTTTCCATTCCGAGGTAGCGTCCCTTGGCGTGAAGCGTTCGCAGGAAGTCCATTCTTTCAGGACTGTCTGCCATCATAAATCCGCCGACCAGGTGCAACCCGCAGGATTGGCCGGAAAGTTCTTCCAGCTCATCGTACAGGCTGATTGTATATGCTTGGAGTTTTGCCACGTTCGGATCGCCGTTCAGCGTGTGAAAACCGCCGGCAGCATGCCATGAAGAACCGGATGTGAGCTCTGATCTCTCAATCAGAATGACATCTGTCCAGCCTGCCTTGGCAAGATGATAGAGCACGGAACATCCAACAACGCCTCCACCAATAACAACGGCTCTGTAATTATCTTTCATGGCTACCTCCCTGACAGGCTTTCAGCCCGCCCAAATAAGTTTTCGCACTGATTTTTCTCAATGCATTATGAGAATGCAATCGTGCAATTTATCCGATTACCGAGAAACTGGAATTTGGATTGATTTCCCGGTTTCTGGAAAATGTTCCAAGTGAAATTGTGTGCCCGATGTTC
>CAWUJF010000402.1:0-3783 GCA_963922405.1 uncultured Hyphomicrobiales bacterium
AGCCAGTAACCTTGTATAGAACGTGGGGACACCCATCATGCAGCTGACATTAGGCAAGCAATCGATGATCGTGTCCGTATTGAACCCAGGTAAGAACAATAAGGAAGAACCTGCTGCCAAAGTAACATTCGTTGCTACAAATAGGCCGTGAGTGTGGAAAATAGGCAATGCATGAAGAAGCCTGTCCTCATTTGTAAACTGCCAGTAATCCACTAGAGCAATCGCGTTTGACAACAGATTGTCGTGTGAGAGCATTGCGCCTTTTGACCTGCCGGTTGTTCCTGACGTGTAGAGGATAGCAGCCAGATCTCCTTCGGTGCGCGGTACGGTGTCAAAGGATTTGGAAGCTTTCATGGCTTTAGCGAATAAATCACCCGCATCCGAATCTGACCCATCCCAGACGCCTAA
The DNA here is from genome assembly GCA_963922405.1 of uncultured Hyphomicrobiales bacterium. Classification (GTDB taxonomy): domain Bacteria; phylum Pseudomonadota; class Alphaproteobacteria; order Rhizobiales; family Rhizobiaceae; genus JAALLB01. Next base: position 409 of record CAWUJF010000402.1, read on the forward strand.
CGTGGAACCCTTAATAGCCAGTTGCTCAAGTAATGGTTTGTATTCCTCTTTTTGGTTTGGATCGCACACAAACAATGATGGTGTTGCGTTTTCTAAAAAGTACTCGATTTCGGAAACCGTATAAGCAGTGTTTAAGGGTAAAAAAACGGCACCTGCTCGAACGGTCGCGAGGTAAAGAATGATTGCCTCGATCGACTTATTGACCTGAACAGCAACCCGATCTCCAATCTGAACCCCTTCATCTACCAATACATTTGCAAATTGTGCCGATGCATCAATCAATTCTTGATAGGTAAGCTTTCTGGATGATTGAGAAGAAGGAATCTCCGCAAATAATGCATCAGGACTCTTATCATTTAGCAGACCATCGAAAAGAACATTCATCCCGTTTCTCCTCTAATTGATATCAGTGTCTTTTACTGAAAGCAGACTTTTTACTTCGCGCGACTCGACAATTTTTTGTTCAGTCGCATAGGCTTTTTGGTTCTTATCAATTTTCTTAAGATCGTAAAGGTGTTTCACCATTACGCCAGCTAGTCGGTTCGCTCCGTTTGCCGAAAGATCTGTACCTTTATGGATGTTTTCAATCAAAACCCCATTGCAAAGGTGGAAATACGCTACCGGGTCTGAAGGTGTAAGTGCTTCTGTTTTTGTCTCAATTAGATGTTTTTCTGCATAATGCTTCAACCACTCCGGATTATCCAAGTTGGCCGACGGGTACATATCCAATTGAATTTGAATATCCTGGACCATTCCAAGTTGCTGTCTCATATGGCCGCTCCCATCACTGCGTTCGGCAACCAAACCGCAATTTCTGGGAAGAAACAGAGGAGGATTATGGCTATCACCATGCAAGCAACATAGGGAATTGAACCAGAGAGGATTGTTTTCAGAGATATGTCTGGTGCAATACCGTTGATCACATAAAGATTAAGTCCAACCGGTGGTGAAATTAGTCCAATTTCCATATTGATTGTAAGCACAACCGCAAACCAATAGGGATCAAACCCGGCTGCGATAATGATTGGTAGCAAAATTGGTGCGGCCATCAGAATTACAGCAACCGGCGGTAGAAAAAATCCTGCTACGAGCAGGAAGATGTTTATAACGCCCATCAAAACCCAACGGTTAACATCAAGCGTTCCAATCCATTCAGCAATTGCTTGTGTAATGAACAAACTCGAGAGCATGTAGGAAAAAACCCCAGCTGCTGCAATTATGAAAAGTATCATTACGCTTTCACGCGTTGAATCTCGCAAGACAGTCCAAAGAGCTGCAGGGCTCCAGAGTCTGTATATGATCATTGCAATAAGTAAACACAGCAAAGCACCTACCGCTGCAGTTTCTGATGGGGTAGCTACGCCACCATACATTGCATACAACACGCCAAGAATAATCAGCAGAAAGGGCAATACTCTCGGCATGATTTCAAAGCGTTGACGCCATGTGTATGAACGTTTTGCCAGAACCTCTGCAGAGCCATGTCTCCAGGTTGAGTACAAAGACCAGATCATAAACAATCCAACCAATAGTAATCCTGGAAAAACACCGGCTAAGAACAATCGGCCGATCGAAGTCTCAGTCGCTATGCCATAAACAATCATAGTCACTGAAGGAGGGATTAGAATGCCAAGCGTCCCTCCAGCCGCGATTGAACCAGCAGCAACACCATCAGGATATCCGCGCTTCCGCATTTCTGGGATACCCATTTTCCCAATTGCTGCACATGTTGCTGGAGACGAGCCAGACATTGCTGCAAAAAGGGCACAAGCTCCAAGGTTTGATACAACAAGTCCACCCGGAACGCGTGTAAGCCATCTTTCCAGTGCCTCATATAAATCAGCACCAGCTCTTGTGGAGGCTATTGAAGCACCCATTATTATAAACATAGGGATTGAAAGAAGCGCAAAGTTATCAAGTTTGCCAAACAAAATCTCCGGTAGCAGCTCAAGTGAGCGCAGACCATCGAAAATAAGCAAGAATACTGCCGAAACAACAAGAAGTCCGGTTGCTACTGATATCCCTGAAAACAACACGAAAACGGTTGCTATAGCGACTATTCCACCAAGGGTGAGCGGATCCATTACGTTTCTCCCTCAATGCCAAATGGCTTTTCGATACCCTGCAAAAGGGCAACCAAGTCCGCAATCAACTGCAGCATGTAGAGGATAAGACCGACTGGCATCGCTAAGTATGGAATCCACAATCTCACACCCCATACCGTGTCTGACCGCCAGTTTCGTGACCAGGCTTCATACCAAAACTCAAATCCGTAGAACACCATAATCCCCATCATCACTATACCGAGTAGCAGGGTAATTACTGCGAGCGTTTTGCGTGCTGCCTGTGGCAACATTATTGGCAATAGATCTACGTTCACATGACCACGCAGCCTCTGAACATAGGGAAGGCCCAATAAGGTTGCCGCGATCATGAGATAGACGACGAATTCGGTCTGCCAGATTGTAGATTGGTTTAGAACAAATCGCACAAATATCATCTGACACGTGACACAGACCGCCAACAAAATGAAACTTGCGGCAATCCAGCCAGAAAGATTTGAGAGTGCTGCAACAACTTTCAAAAAGGGGTTGTTACCGGTTTGCGCAACCGAGTTCGTATTAAGGGTAGCCATTTAAAGTGAACCTAGAATTTATCGGATAGCACAAGGCGGCAACCGCCTTGTGCCACAGGGAGGAGGGCAATTATTCGACAGACAAAGCCTTATCGAGAAGGGCTTGACCACCGTCTACTTCCTCAACAAACTTTTTGTAAGAAGACTGTTTCGCAATGGCTTGCCATGCCGCAAACTCTTCTTTCGTCATGTTTGCTATTTCAACACCCGCTTTTTTATATGCTTCGACAGATGCTGCATCCTGCTTTTTTGCTTCTGCCAGATAAAATGTTTCAGCTTTTGCGGCTGCCGCATCGAGAGCTGCTTTTTGTTCATCAGTCAACGCCTCATAAGCGCTCTTGTTCATCAACATTGGTTGGTACATAAACCACAATGCGAAATCACTTGCTGGCGTGTAGCACTTAACCTGCTCAAAAATTCTATATGAAACAAAAGATGAAGACGAGGTGTTCGCGGCCTGAAGCACTCCTGTCTGCATGGCATTATAAATCTCTGATGAAGCCATTGATGTTATTGAAGCACCTGCAGACGCCAGCATCTGTTCGAATGCCTTACCTGCTGCACGCGTTTGCAATCCTTTAACATCGTCAGGTTTTGTGATGCATTTATCCTTACCCACGAACCCACCGGCCAAATAACCATGCACCACAACACGCACATCGTCTTCTGCCATCAATTTTTCTAACTCGCCCATGAAATCGGATCTGTTCAATCGAGCAGCATGATCGTGATTTTTAACT
>CAWUJF010000403.1:0-3778 GCA_963922405.1 uncultured Hyphomicrobiales bacterium
TTTTGGGGTTTGGGGCAAGATGGCGGTGAAAATGCTGATCAGGGAAAATTTGATGAGATCAAATCTGGTTTCGGAAGACCCAGGCATGAAGCCACGCAAGGTCTGGTGGATTTCTGGTTCACTTTTGATCTGTATCAATGCGCCTCCGGCTTAACAAACGAAAATAAAGAGTGATTGGCATCAGAGTAACCAATCAACTACGGTCCGCTCGATATGAGGCTGGAAAGTTACATGTATGTTGCACTGTTCGTGAATGGCAACGTGTGGGAGAAGCGTGCTGCTGCGGGCCCGAGAGGCACGCTTGAAGCAACGGCCGTAAAACTGATCTATGACTATCGCGACCAACACCCGCGCGAAAACCCTTACGAAAAACTGGAAATCAAAATCATCTCAGACAGCGGTGAAATAACCCCGCTCGATCTCGATGCACTTAACACCCGGCATTGATGGGGTTTGGGTGAAACGGCCCATAGCGGCTGTTCGAGGCAAATCTTTTCAACGGCAGGTTCGAGCCCAATATCTTCATTGTATTGTGAATCTTAAATGGCAGGTGTGTGCCAGGAAGCAGTAATTCATTAAAGTGTAAATGCTTATGATATAATTACTCGTTCTCAAAAAATGGAAGCTCAATATCATTATTTTTAAGGGTGGTTTTGTAATGAGTTAGATAAGACCTCAGACGGTTTCGTAGATCATTTGCTTCTTCGAAAGCGTCAGTATGTTTATCAAGCTCTAAACAAAGTGAATCTGCCGCTTGGCATAATGTGTAAAGCGTATCACCTTGTATCAAAACTCCAGGAAATTTTCGTCCAGGATGTCGCATTATTGCTGCATTAGTTTGGTCTGAATAAATTTCTACTTCTTCTGTTTTCATGAACGCCAATTATCTTATGAAATATATTTTTGCAATTACTTTGATAACTGCTTTGGGTCAATAACCAGCCATTAGGCAAATAAACCAATACGGACGCTTTGTCCGAATAGCGGACATTCGCACTCAATAGGCCCAATGACCGCTCTCCCCCAAAACTTACCCACTTCCACTTTCCGCTTCCAGCTTCAAAGCCTTTCGGCGTTGGGTCTTGTTCAGCGTCGATAAATCAACAATGAAAGCCGCCAAGTCTTCCTCGTCGGCATAGAAATAAGCTGCAGACACATTGAGCGCCGTAGCGATTTTCAAGGCAGTGGAATATTTTGGGGAGTGTGATCCCACTTCATATTGGTTCATTCGCGCACTGGCCACACCCTCATCCAACCCAATTTCAATACCCAATTGTTTTTGAGAAAAACTCCGCTTTTTACGCAGATCACGCAAACGTTTTCCAAATAGGGTCTGAGGCTGCTTCATCGTCCACCTTGATTCTCGGGTGGACTAAAGATTCCTTGATTTTTGACGCTCTAGATACTAAGTATTACTTAGTTTGTTTTGAAGTGCCCGTTACGTTTTTGATAATCAATTTAATACCTAGAATTCTTGTGACCAACTACAACTTCTTCGAATACCTGTTTGACACTTACCAGTCGCTGTCCACATTCATGCAGCTGGCCTGGCTGGTGATGCCATTTCTGTTTATTTGCATGATGTTTGCAACATGGCTCTTACACAAGCGGCAGAGCAGAGAGCTGGAGGCAGAGATCGAACGCCGCGCGGTCGAGCGATATGTGCTTGATCTCGGCAGCCGCGAAGTTTACGCACCGCCCTTTCCTCACGCTCGGCCCGAGCTCTACCCCCGTTCCTCACACCATCGCACCCGCGAAACCTCCACACCCACAGTCACCCAGTCCTATATAGAACTGGAAGAAAGGATGATTGAACAGGAGGGACATGAGGTGGAGGGTTAGGATGAGGAATTATGGGAAAAACCACCTCCCCATTGTGGGGACGTTGGCGAGGCTTTGTTTAGTCTTGCCAGCTATCCAGCTGGCAAGACACAAACAAGCGGAAGAGGATATGGACGTTCCCCACACACCGTCCCAACCATCCTCTTATGTGCAGCCGCGCCCCGGAGAGCTAAGCACACGGGCTCTCCGGGGATTTAATTCTAGAAAAGTGCTGCGCGTTGAGAACTTACAAAAACCTCAGCCCCCTCACCGTCCCATGCGTTTTCGCCATTCCCTGCGGCTCACTGACTTGTAGGATTCATTCCCGCCAATTTGCTGCTGAGGCCCCTCGGTCACGGCATTGCCCTCAGCATCAATGCGCAGGTTCATGGTCGCGTTCTTGCCGCTCTCATCGATCGTGCGCACCTCGCGCAACACATCAGCAATCGCCAATAATTCGGCAGAACCGGGGAAGAGTTTCGCCTGAAAATCTGTTCTCAGCCCATAGGCCATTACGGGTATGTTGAGATCATCCACCACTTCGGCCAATTGCCACACCTGTTCCGCCGTCATGAAATGCGCCTCATCCACCAGCACACAATGGACCGGCCCTTCCTTGAGACGGGTCTTGATCTTGTCGAGCAAATTCTCGCTCTTGTCGAACGTGTCACAGGTTTTCTGAATACCGATCCGGCTGCCGATAATCGCCACACCGTCGCGATCATCCAGCTCGGTTTTCAGCAGATATGGGACCATATCGCGTTCGGAATAGTTATGCGCGGCCTGTAACAGCAGCGTGGATTTACCGCTGTTCATCGCTGAATAATGAAAATGTAGTTTTGCCATCGTGTCCCGCTATGAAAGTGTGCAGCTTTTTATCACTGCATTTTCCCGAACGCACTAATCTCTCAGGGCTATCCCCAATCATCCACGATTTAGTTTCCAAATTCCTGCGTTAAGCACCGGTCATTCTGTCCAATTGCTCAATCACATCCTGGCAGGATCACACACTGTCATCAGTTGTTTGCAGAATAGTTTTCAGTTAGACTATCCACACGCTTGGCAGACAGGCTGAGCGATGGAGATTTTATGTTTACGATTGCGGGAAACCGCTAGGTCCTGCTCGGACAGGACAACCAGATCAGTGACAACCTGGGCAGGCAGCATCAGGTGTGCACTGGTGCTCGACTTGTAAACACTCAGAAACATCACTGAAATTTTCGAAAATCCAGGGCGCAATGCCCACTCCGCAGCGAGCAGCTTTGCCCGCACTGCGATACTATGAAAGACACAACTAATGGAAATACGATCAACAAAGAAAAAAGACATCTCTGCCCTTCAAGAGGTTCTGGTTGCCACAGAATTGTTCCCGGCCGAAATGTTGCCCCACATGATAAATGACTTTCTTTCCGACAAAGAAAGTTCCGATATCTGGCTCACCTGTGAAACCGACAACAGAGCAGTTGGTTTTTGCTATGCAGTTCCCGAAGAGTTCGCTGAGGGAACATGGAACATGCTCGCGATCGCGGTTCTGCCCGCTAGCCAGGGCGGTGGTTGCGGTGGAGCGCTTGTCCGGGAATTGGAAGCAAGGCTGAAAAAACGCGGTCAACGAGTCTTGATAGTGGATACGTCCAGTAAGGATGAATTCCGAATGACAAGGGAATTCTACCGCAAAAACGGATATGATGAAGAGGCCCGCATACGAGACTTTTGGGCTTCCGGCGATGATAAAGTTATCTTCTGGAAATCGCTGACCTGATCCGTGACACAGAAGATTGGCCCATTGCGCGATGGGCCAATCATCCGCCGGATCGGACAGAACAGATCCCCCAAAACCGCGCGCCCATACCACAGTTTTGGGGTGCGGGGATGAGAAAATTATTAAGTGTTTGAAATCATTGCAATAGCAAGAAATCGTATCCCCGCATGTTTGAGTGCAAGTATTATCTGCTCATCG
>CAWUJF010000404.1:0-3778 GCA_963922405.1 uncultured Hyphomicrobiales bacterium
TTGATAATGATGTGAGGTAGATTTACCCCCATGATAGTCTGACCATCGCCTTTCAAGCTATTAAGCGAAGCCCAACCCACAGCACCACCTCCGCCGGGCTTGTAGGAAATTACCATATCCTGTCCGAATTTTTCCTTGAAAAACGGTTGCTGCAATCGCGCAGAAATGTCGGATTCGCCGCCAGGTCCAAATGGAATAATGTAGTCAACAGGACCAGCAGTCTGGGCAAATGCGATTGTTCCTGTTGCTACGGTTAAAGCTGCCACTGCAGCGGTTTTCAAAATTGTTCTTCTAAGCATGATATCCTCCCTTGCTATATACGCATATTTCCACTCGCAGACACATAAGTCCAAGGGAAAAAGACGTAACTGCGAAAATTCTCAACCAAATTTCAGTATTAATCCAGCAATAAATTTTGTGTTTGAAAAAAGAAATAATTTGCGACAGCTATGCGGTCATAGTCGGCATCAAATTGTCGCTAAAGATCGAGACCAAGCAACCGTTGGTGATTATGATTAAATTTATTCCGGGTTAGATTTGGAGCCTAAAATGAAACGGTTTACAGGGAGTTGTCACTGCGGTGCCATAACCTTCAAATTCTTAAGTCCTGAAGTGACCAAGGTTATGCGGTGCGACTGTTCGTTGTGCGCGCGAAAAGGGATCGCTATGACTATGAATGTAGTTGCCCCCGAAAGTATTGAGATTTTTGATCCTGAAGGTGCGCTTACCACTTATAGGTTTGGTACAATGACAGCTTGTCACCACTTTTGTAGCCGTTGTGGTGTTCACACATTTGTCGAGACACGTCTAAATCCTGGACACTATCGTATTAATCTTGGCTGTGTAGATGAACTTGATGCCTTGCGAATGCCGGAAGAGCTTTATAATGGGAAATCGCTCTGAGTTGTTTGGATGTAAATACAGCCGATTTGGGTTCAAGGTTTGATGACCGAGTCTTCAGATTTCATCTGGTTGATTGTTTCATCGAATAACGGCATAAATTTCTAACATTGGTCAAAATGAGCTTTCATACATGCAGGCATCTTCCTCCCCTCCCTCAGGTTATTATCCAATCGATAGTACGCACGCTGCGGAATTGGAACGGTTGAATGCGCAAGATCAGGCTTGGGCCAAGCACATGTCAGTTTTGCTCGATCGCATTGGTGTGGCAGAAGGTTGGCGCTGCATAGATCTGGGCTGTGGCCCGCGCGGTGCAACTCATGATTTATCGGAGAGAGTGGGTGAAACCGGCAAGGTAATTGGGTTGGAATTCAATCCCAACTTTGTCTCAGCGGCGCGTTCGAATGCCCCTTTCAACGTCGAGATACTTGAGGGAGATGCATATTCAACTGGATTACCGGACGCATCCTTCGATCTTGTACATATGCGTTTTCTCGCATCAACTTCAGGAGAGCCGGATCGGCTAATAGCTGAAGCCATACGCTTGATCAAACCAGGTGGTTGGTTTGCGATGCAAGAAGCAGATGCAACCACACTTGCTTGTTACCCTCCGCACCCTGCATGGAAACGTCTTAGAGATGGAATGGTTAGTCTTTTTCCCGAAGCACAAGGTGATGATCCTGCTGCACACCGACACTACCGAATGCTCCGAGCTAATGGGCTAGAGAACGTCGGGTATCAACCATCCATCATCGGCGTGAGGGCGGATGATCCTTGGAGAGATTATCTCCCGTCCACTGTGAATTCAGCACGAAACGCTATTATCGGGACAGGCGTTATGTCCGAAGACGAACTTGACAATCTGATTGCAGAATGTCGTTCCCATTTGGCAGATCCTGACACTGTTTTTGTTTCTCCGATGCTGGTACAGGTCTGGGGTCGCAAGCCAATTTGAGCGAAAATAGTAGGCCCCTCCTCGCAGATCTTTGCTCGACTAAGTGGATGTTCTGCTTTTATGTGAGCGCGTCTGAAAGGTGATCAAAGACCAATCTGATGCGTCGAGCCGTCTTCAATTCACTGTGCGTTACAAGCCAAGTTGGGAGTTTGAAAACGTCGATATCATTCACTACTGGAACAAGATCGGGAATTTTTTCTGCAGTTTTTTCTGGCAGAATAGCGATACCAAGTCCGCCCAATACCAATTGAAGAGCCACAAATTGCGAAGAGGAAGTGAACCGGAAATTTGCCCTGGTTAGCTCTAGGCCTGCGGGTATCAAATAGCTAAGCATTATGTCAGCTTCAACGTAGCTTACGATTTGATGTGATGAGAGATTATGCTTTTTCGGGACGCCCGCTTCCTTAATATAATTTGAGGAAGCGAAGAAACGCATGCTTTCATCTCCCACACGCTTTGTAATCAAATTTGGTTGCTCGGGGCGTGCATGTCGGATTGCTATGTCGGCCTCGCGTCGTACGAGATCTCTAATCCCATTGTCCGCAACGATATCCAACTCAAGCAACGGTGCTTGCAGACTAATCTTTTTCACGATTGGCGGTAAAACAAATGCTGACATAAGTTCCGATGCAGTGATCCGCACCTGCCCCTCTACCAACTGAGATTGCCCCATTGCTGAGAGAGAAACCATGTCGGCTCCACGTGCCATTGCACGAACATGGTCCAGTAACTCGACACCAAATTGCGTGAGCGTGACTGATCGACCAGTACGTTCAAAGAGTGTCACATTAAGGGATTTTTCTAGAGCAATAATTTGCCTGCTAACTGTGGGTTGCGTTTGTCCAAGTACGCGCGCAGCACCTGATAGAGATCCCTCATCAGCCACAGTAAGAAATGTTTTTGCTTGATCCCAGTCGAAGTTCATCAGTTCAATATCTACTATTTTTGTATACTGAGGCAACAGTTTTACTCAATTTACCATCGATATTTGCATGAATTATACGTAGCCCAGAAGCCGAAACATCGCTGTATAGGCGATTTCCGAAAACCTGAGAGGTAACCAAAATGAAGCTTGTTGTATTGGGGGCGAATGGCCGAACTGGACAACTTGTTATACAAGAAGCGCTCGCAATGGGCGACACAGTGACGGCCATTGTGCGTTCAGAAACAAAGCGACCCAAGATCGAAAGCAGTCAACTCAAGACGGTTGTGGGTGATCCATGCGATCCAACATTCTTAGCAAGTGTTTTTAAAGGACAAGACGCGGTGATTTCCACACTTGGAGGGAGAAGACCGACTAAAAAAGCAGCCTCGATTTATTGGAGGTCGGCGGAAGCAATAATAACTGCTGCTTCTAGCGTCGATCTGAAAAGAGTAGCCGTTACGTCGAGTGCCTTACTTTTCCATAATAGGGGATTGATCGATACGCTCTTAGCAACCTTAGTTCACAGTGTTGTTCAAAGCGCCACCCGCATGGAGAATATCTTACTGGATTCAAACCTAAACATAATTGTTGGACGCTGCGGTTTTTTGACTGACACGGATGAGAGAGGTTATCGAGCAGAACTAGATGGATTACCCAATTGCGGTTCATCTGTGTCACGCCTAAGCCTTGCGGAATTCTTGACCGACAAAATTCGCGAGCCAACTTCTGGCCACCATATCTACGGTGTGTCTTGTCCAGCAAAGCTGCTCTAATTATCGGAAAAGTACCAATAATGCTCAAATGAATCGATACGCCTATTTGGTTTGTTGCAAACTTTGATGCGGCTTTTGTTGTCCCCGCATCACACAGATAAGCTGATCAAATTAAAGACGAAACTTCAGAAGCTTCGTCCCCTTTTATGCTACCTCAACCATATAAACTTCGCTGCGGTTCTTAAGCGATGGTGGGAAAAGGAACCTCACGAAGAAGATGCTATG
>CAWUJF010000405.1:0-3778 GCA_963922405.1 uncultured Hyphomicrobiales bacterium
TGATTAATGCGGAGCAGACAGGTTGGTTCGTTTGGAACATGGCAACCTATGCCTTACGTGAAGCTGTCAATATTTCAGCAATGGCGTTACCTTTCGATGAAGACGAATTTGATCGGGCAGGGGTCACAAAAGCAACCTGCATCGAAGCTCCAGGCGCCCGCGTTGCGGAAAGCCCATGTCACTTTGAATGCCGCTATCTGTCTACTCATAGACTGGCAGGTAACAGTCCAGTTGGCAGCATCGATGTTGTTTATGGACAGGTGATCCGTATTCACGTGGCAGACGAGGTAATCTTGCGATCTGGTAAGCTCGACATCGCCAAGATCCAGCCGATTGCGAGAATGGGCTATTTCGACTATGCGACGATCACAGACACATTTGAGATGCGGATACCAAGCGCATCCGGAGCCGCGGAAGACGGATTGGAAGGAAAGCCCCCAACAAACCAATAAGGAGCAAGACACATGGACAGACGAAACTTTGTAAAAGCTGGTGTTATCGGTGCGGCAGCAGCCCCATTAGCAACCCCGGCAATCGCTCAAGATATTAAGCAATGGAAAATGGTCACCGCATGGCCGAAAAATCTACCCGGCCCCGGAGTGGCAGCACAAATGCTTGCAAACCGGATTACAGCCCTTTCGGGCGGTAAGATTGAAGTAAAACTGTTTGCTGCCGGTGAACTGGTCCCCGGACGTGGCGTATTTGACGCCGTGAGTGAAGGTACTGCTGAACTTTATCATGCGGTACCTGCCTATTGGGGTTCAAAGTCCAAGGGTATTTTGTTGTTTGGTTCTCAACCATTTGGTTTGCGTGCAGATGAGCAATTCGGATGGTTATACCACGGTGGTGGACAGGAGCTTTATGACGAAATTTACGCACGCTTTGGGATCAAGCCATTTTTATGTGGCAACTCTGGCCCACAATGGGGCGGTTGGTTTCGTAACGAGATCAACTCGGTCGAAGATCTCAAAGGTGTTAAGTTTCGCACGACTGGGTTGGCGTCTGAGATGTGCACCAAGCTAGGTATGGCAGCAGAAGCGATGAGTGGCCCTGCCATGTTTCAAGCGCTGCAAACCGGAGCTCTAGACGCAGGAGAATTCATTGGTCCCTGGACTGATAGTGCACTTGGTTATCAGCAAGTCGCCAAGAACTATTATTGGCCAGGTGTAGGTGAGCCATCTTCTGCAGAGGAATGCGGTGTTAATGCCGAAGCTTTCAACGGTTTAACCGACGATTTGAAGCAAGCAGTTTCGCTTGCATGCGAGAGCTTATATAACCCAGTGTGGACTGAATACACAACAAAGCATGCGGCTTCATTGAAAAAACTAGTCGAAGAAGATGGCGTGAAAGTCAGGATGCTACCACAAGATGTAATCGACGCCATGGGCGTTGCCGCTTCAGAAGTGATAGACGAATTACGAAGTGATGAAGACGAATTGGTAAAACGCATCACTGAAAGCTTTGTTGCCTATCGCGACAGCGTTGGCGGTTACATGACTTATGCCGACAATGGGCAGATGAATGCACGTGCTAAAGTGATGGGATACTAAGAGCTATAGCTAACGCGTGACAATTCCTGTCACGCGTTGGCTGCGACTGTGATGGAGGGAAGTGTGCTACGTTTTGCCAGCTATATTGATGCACTCAATTTAGCAGTTGCAAAAGTGTTGCAATGGTTTGTTGTAGCTATGGTGCTCATACAGTTTGGTGTTGTGATTGGGCGCTATGTTTTTGGTGTAAACTCAATTTGGATTCAGGAGAGTGTACTTTATCTTCACGCTGGCCTTTTCATGCTTGCGGCTGGCTATACACTGCTGGTGGATAAACATGTGCGTGTTGACATATTTTATGCCAAGGTTTCTAAAAATACCCGACGTCATATAGACATTGCTGGTCATCTGTTGTTGCTATTGCCAGCAATGGCAACACTGGCCTGGTGGTCTTGGCCTTCGGTTCGGAATTCCTGGAAAATTCTTGAGGGACCCATATCAGTTGGCGGCATCGAAGCAGTATTTCTCCTTAAGTCTCTAATTCCAATTTTCTGCTTGCTGGTCACTTTGCAATCGCTGGCAATTCTGCTGCGCCTCATTGTGAATAGAAATGCTGAATGACTGACTATCTCGATTTGTTAATGTTCGCTGCCCTGGTGGCGGTGATTATGTCAGGTTTCCCTGTTGCCTTTAGCATTGCTGGCATTGCGGTTCTTTTCGCTTATCTTGGCTGGGCTTTTAATGTGATGGACCTTTCGCTTTTAGGGGCCTTCAGCCAGCGGGTCTTCGGACTGATCTCGAACCAGGTACTCATCGCTATTCCACTTTTTATCTTGATGGGTGCACTTTTAGAAAAGAGCCGCATAGCAGAGGAATTGCTAGACACAATGGGTCAGGCTTTTGGGCAACTGCGAGGTGGACTGGGTATTTCGGTCATCTTAGTAGGTGCGTTGTTAGCTGCTTCCACTGGTATTGTGGGCGCGACGGTGGTTGCAATGGGGATGATTGCACTGCCGACAATGTTACGTGCAGGATATGATCCACGTATCTCTTCGGGAATTGTTTGTACTGCAGGTACACTTGGCCAGATCATACCTCCTTCAACCCTTCTGATCATTCTTGCAGACGTAATGTCTAATGCATATCAGCAGGCACAATTTGAACAAGGCAAGTTCTCTGTAGAGGCGCTTTCAGTTGGCCAATTTTTTGCTGCCGCACTCATTCCAGGATTGGTTTTGGTATCGCTTTATTTAATCTATGTGCTGCTCCGAGGTGCAATTCGACCACTGGATATGCCAGCTGCAGATCAGAGCCTGCCTAAACCAGCAACCGCCGATGTCATTGGAGCAATTTTTCCGCCTGTACTGCTGATTTTTGCAGTTCTTGGATCGATACTTGGTGGCCTTGCTACACCAACAGAGGCTGCAGCAGTGGGTGCGATGGGCGCGCTTCTACTATCTGGAGCACGGCTGGGCAGATATCGTGTTACAATCATTGCCGGAGCGGTCGCATTAGTACTGCTTGCTATTGCGGCGGGCATCTTTCCGGTTAGACTGCAACGCAGTGACCTGGGGATCGCGTCCTACATCGCAGGTGGTTTCTACATAGCCCTCACGATCATTGGAGTTCTGGGCATAATAGCCTCACTGCGCAACCTACTAACTGAGAAGGTGCTTCACGAAGCTGCCACCTCAACCGTAACTATGACAGGCATGATTTTTGCGACAATCCTGGCAGCAGGAATGTTCAGTCTTGTCTTCATTGGTCTCGGCGGTGAAGAGCGAGTTGCAAATTGGCTCGCAAATCTACCTGGAGGGCCAACAGGTGCTCTTTTAGCGACAATGATTTTGGTGTTCTTTATGGGGTTTTTCCTAGACTTTGTTGAGATCTCGGTGATTGTTCTACCCTTGGTTGCACCGACGCTCATTTTGCAAGGCCATGACCCAATTTGGTTGGGCATAATCCTGGCAATCAACCTACAAACATCGTTTCTAACTCCACCTTTTGGCTTTTCGCTATTCTACTTGCGTGGTGCAGCCCCAGCTGAAGTAACTACAGGACATATTTATCGCGGTGTGCTGCCGTTTATCTTATTGCAAGGAATTGGTGTGGCCATCATCTGGTTCTGGCCTGCGCTTGCAACTTGGCTACCAAAAGCGGTGTTCTAAACAACATGGTTCAATGATCGCTTTGTGCGCAAAGTGACGAATGCTGGCGGACAGACTAAACGTAAAGAGATTACTGTTCCTCAAACCATCCAGTTATCAACGCTCGAGCCCAATCACTTC
>CAWUJF010000406.1:0-3775 GCA_963922405.1 uncultured Hyphomicrobiales bacterium
TCATGGTAAAAGAGCGAGGGATTCAGGTTTCCGAGACTACACAGGGTAAGTCCGGTGTGTATGAGAGCTACATGAAGCTCAACATTGTGACTGATAATCAACAGCGCTCAGTTGCAGGTACAGTTTTCTCTGATGGAAAACCCAGGATTATTCAGATCAAGGGGATCAATATGGATGCCGATGTGGGTCGCCATATGCTCTATACAACCAATCATGATGAACCCGGCATTATTGGTGAGCTGGGTAAAACACTAGGCGAACTGGGCATAAATATCGCGAACTTCCATCTGGGCAGAAACCAGGTTGGTGGCGATGCTATCGCGTTATTGTATCTGGATGAGGCTCCAAAAGAAGCTGCGGTAAATCAGCTCATGACAACCGGCAAGTTCCAACAGGTAAAACCACTTGAGTTTGATGTGGCTTAAGTTCAGTGCATAAATATACCGGGACCGGGACAAATTCCCGTTTCCGGGCTTAAGTCTTACCTCCAATTAACGTTATTTTCAGCCTTGCACAGCAAATTGGTATCAAACAACCAGTTTGGGTGCGGGAGCCATGTTTGCCAGAAATTCAGTTGCACCAACCACATGGAGCAGTTTCCCTGGATTTTTTAGAAGTACGATGCGGGAGCACGGACTCTTCGTGTATATCTGTGCGGGATACTTTCTGGCGTGTGCCTTGTTTTACTCGGGATCAGGCTTTTACGAGTTTACCTATTTTCCGCTCCAATTTCTGAAATTTCTGGTCAATCTGACTACCATTATGGCGGGTGTGCTAGCTGTATATGCTGTCTGGCACCTCATCAGGGTGCGCCCCAAAGAAAGTCCGACAAAATCCATCTGGAATGCTTTGCGACAGGGGCCTTTGAAACAAGAATACGTGCTCGGTAGCATCTTTTCAGTGGTAGGACTTGCTGCCGTTATGTCTGCATTTCTGGCGGCTAAACCCATTATTCCGTTATTGGTACCGTTTACCTATGATCCGCTTTTTGAAGAGTGGGACCGCATCCTGCATTTTGGTTATCAGCCGTGGGAGCTAATACAGCCAATTTTGGGATATGACTGGGTCACCTGGGTCATTCACCGAAATTACTATTTCTGGTTCCCGGTCATATTCATGACGTTCATCTGGCAGGCATTCAGCCCAAACAATCGTCAGCTTCGGATGCAGTTCATTTTGTCCTTTGTTCTCTGCTGGATTGTGGTGGGCACTTTTCTGGCAACGCTTTTGTCCAGCGCCGGGCCAATTTATTATGATCGTCTATTTCCTGATCAGGCGCATGTATATCTCTTTGCAAACCAGTATCTGGAGCAGGTGAACCAAAGCTATCCACTTATCATTTTTGAGATAAAGGAACTCCTCTGGCAGGCGTATTCCGGAAATGTGCAAAATTCCTATGTGAAGGGTATTTCAGCAATGCCCAGCATGCATGTATCTCTATCCGTTTTGCTGGTATTGTTTGGGTGGCAAAAGGGAAGATTGGCATTTGCCTTTTACTCAGTTTTCGCATTGTTGATATTCCTGGGTTCTGTACACTTGCTTTGGCACTATGCGGTTGACGGATACCTTGCAGCGTTTGTCACACTCCTCATCTGGAAAGTCAGTGGTATGGTATCGAAAAGAGTATCGAGCGCTAAAGCGGAAGCCTAATCGTTAATCTGACACTGTTTTCTTAGAAGCAGTGCGTTGTGCCAGCGCAATTCCACCCAAGACGAGTACCATACCTACTGCATGATAAGTCTGGAATTTTTCACCTAGTATAATTACCGCGAGTATAGCGCCGAAAATTGGTACGAGATTAATGAACAGACCACCCCTGTTTGAGCCGATTATCGATAAGCCTATCACCCAAAAGAGTTGCGATACGATTGATGGAAACATTGCGGCATAGAGTACAACACCCCACCCTTGCAAATCTGGCATTAGCAGTTGGTTGTTTGCTATTTCGTAGATCAAAAACGGGATTGTGGTGCAAAGTGCTGACAATCCCAGAACGCAGATGAAGCTCCATAGATGAATTTCCGGTTTGCGTCTGAGAAAGACGGAGTAACTGCCATAGACCATGATGGCGAAAAGCATGGTGACATCGCCAAAGTTCAGGGACTGCCCGGCCAGATCAAAGAGGTTTCCACGTGTTGCTGTTATGGCAACGCCGACAAGGGTGATTAAAAAGCCCAGAATCTGGAAGGCTGTCACGTGTGTTTTGTATAAAATGTAATTCAACACAAATACGATCAAAGGCATTGACGCCTGTTCAATTGCAACATTAATCGCAGATGTATGGTTGAGCGCCAAGTACATCAGGTTGTTGAATATGGCAAACCCGGATGCTCCCAACAAAAACAGATACAACAAATTTTGTTTGATGAGCGGCCAGTCTTTCCTGAGATGAGGAACCGCAAAAGGCAGAATAATAAGGCATGCAAAGACCCAGCGCAGAAACGTCAGTAGAAAGGGGGATACATGATCAACCGCCAATTTTCCTGCAACCGCATTACCTCCCCACATGAGCGCTGTGGCTGTCAATAGCAGATAGGGATTGCGCAGGACCGAGAAATTCATAGGGAAAGTGCTTTCTGAAACAACACTTTCCACATCAGAAAGCATTGAAAGGTTGATGTTTGCAACCTTTTCGGACTATTAACAACCGCAATCTTGGAAAATTTAAATTTTTGTTCCGGCTTGCTCATGAAACACATGCCGAAGATCGGTGTGCACTGAATTATGTGAGAGTGAAATTTTATGACGAATGTTGCGGTGGTCGGCTCTCAGTGGGGCGATGAAGGTAAGGGTAAGATTGTTGACTGGCTTTCCGAGAGGGCGGATCTCGTGGTCAGGTTCCAGGGGGGACATAACGCGGGACATACGCTCGTTATCAACGGCACAAGTTACAAGTTAAGCCTCTTACCTTCTGGCGTGGTTCGTGAGGGCAAGCTTGCGGTAATCGGTAATGGTGTTGTTATTGATCCTCATGCCTTGATGGCAGAAATTGAGAGATTGCAGGAGCAAGGAGTTTCTGTAACTCCCGAAAATCTGCGCATCGCGGAAAACGCCACTCTGATCCTTTCGGTCCACCAGGAGCTTGATGGTATCCGGGAAGATGCCGCTGCTGCCGGTACAAAAATCGGAACAACCAGACGTGGGATAGGGCCGGCTTACGAAGATAAGGTGGGTCGACGTGCTATCAGGGTGCTGGATCTTGCCAATCTGGAAAGTTTGCCGCCAAAAATCGAACGACTGCTTACCCATCACAATGCTTTGCGTCGTGGTTTGGGACAGCCTGAAGTAGCTTTTGATACAATCTACAAGGAACTGGAGGCTGTTGCCGAGCGCATGGTGCCGTTCAGCGAACCGGTATGGAAACTGCTTGAAGATGAAAAGCGTAAGGGTTCAAGAATTCTTTTCGAGGGCGCACAGGGTACATTGCTGGATATTGATCACGGGACCTATCCTTTTGTGACTTCGTCCAATACGGTCGCGGGTCAGGCTGCCGCTGGATCGGGCATGGGTCCGGGATCAGTAGGATACGTATTGGGCATCACTAAAGCCTATACAACGCGTGTAGGTGAGGGACCTTTCCCAACCGAGCAAGACAATGAAGTAGGTCAGTTTCTTGGTGAAAGGGGACATGAATTCGGGACTGTAACCGGTCGTAAACGCAGATGCGGGTGGTTTGATGCTGTATTGGTGCGTCAGGCTGTTGCCACAAACGGAATTACAGGCATCGCGCTCACCAAGTTGGATGTGCTTGATGGGCTAGAAGAAATTAAGATTT
>CAWUJF010000407.1:0-3772 GCA_963922405.1 uncultured Hyphomicrobiales bacterium
TTCAACCAAGCAAAATAGCAGTTAAAACGCCTTGAAGGTCAGCGTGGTAAGGGTACGTTCCACGCCTTCGATATCCATAACATTTTCATTGAGGAACTTGCCTACGTCTTCATCCTTGGGCGGGTAGATTTTGGCAAGCAGGTCCCATTCACCACTGGTGGAATAAAGAGAAGAACAAATCTCACGTTCATAGAGCACATCGGCCACTTGGTAGGCAGTTCCAGGTCTGCATCTGATTTGCACAAATACAACATTCATTAGGCCCTGGCTCATGGTATTCTTCCTTGCTTTTCTGAGCGATCGTTTGTCGGTCAGATTATATGTTGATGGGGGTAGTGATCAATGGGTGAGCATTTAACTCCCCATAATCCTTTTGCGCCGCTCTTTCATTTTCTCATGCGCAGTTTCCGTTCCGTCGTGAAAGGTCTTGAACAGCTTGTCCCAGGGCATTTCCAGATTGCCGTAATTGCACTCGAAATAGCGGTGATGCATCTGGTGGTGAAAACGCCCAAGTGCCAGACGGTTTTCATCCTTGACCAACAGGCCCTCAAAACCAGTGTGGGAAGTGGCAGCGGTCAGCGCCTGGTGCTGCATATGGAACAGGATGTGGATCGGGTGGGAAGCGATCACCCAGTGGATCAGAACCGATGAAAAGAACAAAACCGTTTCAATCGGGTGCATGGATAGACCCGACCAGGGCCCCACATTGGTGTTTCTATGGTGAAGAGAGTGAGCAATTTTGTAGAGTGGCGGCCAGTGAAGCCAACGGTGGATCCAGTAAAAATGGAACGAAATCCAGATCGGGGTGAGGATCAGCAGGGCGACGAACCAGATCGGGTTCTCAGCCCAAGGCAAAATTGGAACGTAACCGTTTGCCATGCCCCAGAACATCACCGCCTCATAAGCTGTCCAAAGTGTAACGCCGCTAGCAAGGGTCCAGAACATATTGTCGTAGAGCTGATTGCCGAAGGTGTAGGTGCGTCCCTTTAAGGGCACATCTCTTGCGTCGAATTTCAACTCGTCTTTTTGCTTCTTGCCGGAATGGAAATACCAGTGCAGGCCGCCGGCGACGATGAACATCAGGATAATATTGCGGATGAAGATCTGGAATATCCAGCCCAGTTCGAAGTTTCGCATTTCTTCCATTGCCGGCTGGAAAAAGAAGTAGCAGATACAGGCTGATCCGATAAGCAAAATGTTCTCGCTCAGGGTGAACCAGCCAGAAGCAAGCCACTTTGCTGCCTTTACCGGTTGGGGCGGCCAGGCAAACAGGGGCGAGGTTTGAATAGGGGTGGCGGGGATGTAATGCCACTGCCTTTCAAACGCTGATTTAGCTGAGTTTTCCCTCTCCATCGTCATGTCTTGAGCCTGTCAGAAAAATCTTTCGATTGGAAGCGGTATTTGCGGCGGACGGTCATGAATTTGATTTAATGTCCGAATAAAGAATAAACTCCATTTTGATAGGTGTTTTTGCTGGAGGAGACAAAATGCTGGATAAAAACCACAGTTTAGAAGTGACGAATATTTTAGATCAGTTAAATGAAGCTTTGAGTAAAGGTGACATTGAGGCTGCCGGAGACTTGTTTCAGGATGATTGTTACTGGCGTGATCTTGTAACTTTCACTTGGAATATCAAGACGATGGAGGATCGGGATAGCATCAAGAACATGCTGGAGAACCAACTTTCCACCGTTCTGCCCTCAGAGTGGAAAATTGACCCCAATGAAGTGGTCACCGAAGAGGGTGGCGTTATCACTGCCTGGATCACATTCGAAACTGCTGTGGCAAGAGGATACGGGCTCATCCGCACTATTAATGGTAAAATCTGGACGCTTCTCACCACTATGGTGGAACTGAAAGGTCATGAAGAACCGCTCGGCTTTGAACGCCCGCTGGGTGCCAAGCATGGTGCGGGAAAACACCGGCCCACCTGGAAGGAAGAGCGGGAAAAGGAAACGGCTGAACTGGGATTTTCCGAGCAACCCTATGCTGTGATCGTAGGTGGGGGGCAGGGCGGCATTGCACTTGGTGCGAGGCTCCGTCAACTGGGTGTTCCAACCATTATTATCGAGAAGAATGACCGGCCGGGCGACAGTTGGCGTAACCGGTACAAGTCGCTCTGTCTGCATGATCCTGTCTGGTATGACCATCTGCCGTATCTTCCGTTTCCACCAAACTGGCCGATCTTCTCACCCAAGGACAAGATTGGTGACTGGCTTGAAATGTACACCAAGATCATGGAGCTGAATTACTGGACGAAAACGGTCTGCAAGTCAGCCAAGTTTGATGACAAGTCCAAGGAATGGACGGTTGTTGTGGAGCGTGACGGCAAGGAGATCACGCTGAAGCCGAAGCAGCTGATCCTGGCAACCGGTATGTCCGGCAAGGCGATTGTTCCTGAACTGCCCGGCATGGACAAGTTCAAGGGTGATCAGCACCATTCGTCACAACATCCCGGTCCTGATGCCTATAAGGGCAAAAAGGCCGTTGTGGTGGGGTCCAATAACTCGGCCCACGACATTTGCGCGGCTCTTTGGGAAAATGATGTGGATGTGACGATGGTTCAGCGCTCCACGACCCATATTGTGCGTTCCGATACGCTGATGGATATCGGGATTGGTGCGCTTTACTCTGAACAGGCTGTGGCGGACGGTATGACTACGCAGAAGGCTGATCTGATCTTTGCCTCGCTTCCCTACAAGATTTTGCATGAGTTCCAGATCCCGCTTTATGAGCAGATGAAGGAAGTGGACAAGGACTTCTATGCAGGCCTTGAGAAAGCCGGCTTCCAGCTGGATTGGGGGGCCGATGAATCCGGTCTCTTCATGAAGTATCTGCGGCGTGGATCAGGCTATTACATCGATATTGGTGCAAGTCAGTTGATCATAGATGGTGAAATCAAGCTTGCCCACGGTCAGGTCACGGAAGTGGTGGAAGATGGTATCATCCTGGATGATGGCACCAAGCTTGAAGCGGATCTTATTGTTTATGCAACCGGCTATGGTTCCATGAATGGCTGGGCTGCTGATCTCATCAGTCAGGAAGTGGCTGACAAGGTTGGCAAGTGCTGGGGCCTTGGCTCAGACACACCGAAGGACCCGGGACCCTGGGAAGGGGAGCAGCGCAATATGTGGAAACCCACGCAGCAGGAAGCGCTTTGGTTCCATGGTGGCAACCTGCATCAGTCGAGGCATTATTCGCAATTCCTGTCTTTGCAGATAAAGGCTCGCATGGAGGGAATTCCAACCCCTGTGTTCGGATTGCAGAAGTCTCATCACAAAAGTTGATGGACTGGCGCAATCGTGTCGCAAATGTCGCCATAGCGTGATTGAAAACGGAAGCAAATTCTGGGAAGCTGGTGAAAAGAATACCAGTTTCGGAGATAGCGCTATGGTTGACATCAAAGTGAATTCTGAAGGGCAGGAATTGGCCATTTCCAGGAATGGAGATTGGGTGCGGTTTCATGCCATTTGGCTGAGAGATAATGCCTGGGATGAAGAAACCCGGGCACCGGGAAACGGGCAACGATTGATTGCCTTGCGTGACATTCCGGCTGACACGAGGATCGGCTCTGCTAGCGCGAACGGGAACAGCGTCAGCATTACGTTTGAACCTGAAGGCCGGGCAATCGAGTTCGATATCAACTGGCTCATGGAGCATGCCTATGACAATCAGGCTCAGCACGCAAAAGGCTGGGTAGCTGAGGGCAGGGAAACCTGGGACAGCACTTTATCTGACCACATTCAGGAAGCTGATTTCGAGGTGGTGAAAT
>CAWUJF010000408.1:0-3769 GCA_963922405.1 uncultured Hyphomicrobiales bacterium
GTAAGCGCCACCTGTCATGTCACAGTCAAGAATGCCGGTTGCAGCGGCATCGAATGTTTCAGCGGCTTTCACCACAGCACCTGCGTAGAACATCTCGATCTGGATATCACCGCCAGACATGGTTTGAATGTCGTCGATAAATTTAGCGGCCATCTGACCGGAAAGTGTTTCCTGGCTGAAGTGCGTCTGGATGCGCAGTTTTGTAGTTTGCGCAGATGCACTGGTTGCAATGCCAAAGCACATTGCTGCAGCCGAAGCGGCCAGGGTTAGTGTTTTCAATATATTTTTCATTAGCTTCCTCCCAAATTACCAAGTCAGTTGAAGACACAAGGGTACTTGTTGTCGTTTTTTTTCACGTTTTGGTCTGACCAGATTAACCACAGGTGCTAACCACGTCAACAACTGAAAGTGAATTGACAGAGGTAGAATGCCCTCTTGTGTATTAGTGGCTATGATTTGCGCGGAGGAATTGTAAAAAGTGGCCCGAAACTGCTGTTGTCCAGGAAAAATGGCTCAAAAAGCTAGTGCTTGCAAAATCTGGTTTGGTATGACTAAAATTGACTGAGGGTTTTGCCCAGTAATGTTTACATAATTGCTGAAAAATATGGATGTCTGACCGCATGAGTAATGCAGATATGAAGCAGGAAAGACGCGCAGCTGATGAATTATTTTCCAAATTCGAGAAGATGATTCACTCCGGCGAATTGTCCAGTGGTCAGGCCTTGCCGCCTGAACGGGAGATTGTGGAAACTTTCGGTGTCAGCCGCACCGTGGTCCGTGAGGCCATCCTGGCGCTTTCAAACAAGGGATTGGTGGACGCCAAGCCGCGTTACAGACCTGTGGTTAAAAAACCGGATTTCGATACAGCCCTTGATACAATTGGCAATGTTGTGAACCGTCTGCTGGATGATGGTGAGGGTGTCAAAAACCTGTTTGATACGCGCATTATGATTGAAGTGTATCTGGCCCGTCAGGCATCAGTGGAAGCAAAGCGCGATGACATTCAACGGCTGAAGACTGCTTTGGATGAGAACGGTGAAGCCATCGACAACATGGAATTGTTCTTCAACACGGATGTGAAATTCCACCGTGTGCTTTACGAGATGGGTGGTAATCCAATTCTTCCTGCGGTGCATCGCGCCTATATTGGCTGGCTTCAGCCTAACTGGATAAAGATGCCCACTTCATCGGCTCGCAATCAGTTAAATTTTGAATCCCATGAAGCTATCTTTAATGCCATATTGATGAGAGACCCAGACAAGGCAGAAGCAGCAACACGCAAGCACCTCGCCGATGCCTGGGACCAGATAAACAAAATTCTTTCGGAATCCACCTAAATGAACTTTATCCGCCTGGACGCGCAAGATAATGTGGTGACAGCGTTGCAATCCGTTGTTGCCGGTGAACAAATCGATGGCATAACAGCCAACGAACCCATTCCCAGAGGGCACAAGTTCGCGACCAGCCCGATTGAGGAAGGGGAGGTTATCCGCAAATACTCCCAAATTATCGGTTACGCCAGTCAGGCAATCAAACCCGGTGATCATGTGCATACGCATAATGTGGAGTTTCGAAATACCAGAAGCGAATACGAGTACTCCACCAATCTGCGCCCGGCTGACATGGTCAGCGAGACAAGTCGTGACACGTTTATGGGATATAGACGTGCTAACGGTCAGGTGGGTACCCGCAACTATATCGGTGTTCTGACTTCAGTAAATTGTTCTGCCACAGCTGCGCGCATGATTGCCGATGCCTTTGGACCGGAGGAACTGGCGCAATATCCGAACGTGGATGGTGTGGTGGCTTTTGTGCATGGCACCGGTTGCGGCATGGCTGATACAGGTGATGGATTTGATGCCCTGCAGCGCGTAATGTGGGGATATGCAACACATCCCAATCATGCGGGTATTCTGATGGTTGGGCTCGGTTGTGAGATGAACCAAATCGACTGGTTGCTGGAAGCCTATGGGTTGAAGCATGGTCCGCTCTTTCAAACCATGAATATTCAGGACGTGGCAGGCCTCGCCAAAACGGTGGAAATCGGTATTGAGAAAATCCGCGAGATGCTACCTGAAGCAAACAAGATAGAGCGCGAACCGTGCCCAGTGTCAGAATTGACGGTGGCGCTGCAATGCGGAGGATCGGATGCCTGGTCCGGCATCACTGCAAATCCCGCGCTTGGAAATGCCTGTGACCGGTTGGTGGCACAGGGTGGAACCGGTGTACTCGCTGAAACACCCGAAATCTATGGGGCAGAGCATTTGCTGACCCAACGGGCCATTGATCAGGAGACCGGCGAAAAGCTGATCAGCCTGATCCGCTGGTGGGAAGATTATACGCTTCGCAACAAGGGCACAATGAACAACAATCCAAGCCCCGGAAACAAGAAGGGTGGTTTGACCACAATCCTTGAAAAGTCGCTTGGGGCAAGTGCCAAGGGAGGCACGACACCGCTTACGGGTGTTTGCAAATATGGTGAAAAGGTTCACTCAAAGGGTTTCGTCTTTATGGATTCACCCGGTTATGACCCGGTCTCGGTCACCGGCCAGATTGCGTCGGGCTGCAACCTTGTTGTCTTTACGACAGGTAGAGGGTCAGCGTTTGGCTCCAAACCAGCACCGTGCATCAAGATTGCCACCAATACACAGATGTATGACCGCATGACGGATGATATGGACATCAACACCGGAGACATGCTCACTTCCGGGGTTACGCTTGAGGAAAAGGGGCAAGAAATCTATCAAAAGCTGATTGCTATTGCTTCGGGTGAGGAAAGTAAATCAGAGGCTCAGGGGCTGGGTGATTTTGAATTCGTACCCTGGCAAATCGGAGCGACAATGTGAACCCGGCTGAGACGCTCGTGAAAATTGCAGTGGTGGGAGCCGGCTTGATTGGAAAGCGGCATGTGAGCCTGCTTCACAACGCACCGGATTACAGTCTTTGCGCGATCATAGATCCGCAAGATGGCGCGAAGAAACTGGCCGAAGAGGTTGGTGTACCGCACTTTCATAAACTTAATGACTTCCTCTCAAGTGATGTTGATTGTGATGGTGTGATCCTGGCGACCCCTAATGAAACGCATCGGGAGTTCGCGCTTAACTGTATTTCCAAAGGTTTGCCATGTCTCATCGAGAAACCGCTTGCTTCTAACAGTGAGGATGCTTTGGCGATTTGCGAGCAAAGCGAGAGTTCCGGCGTGGCCGTATTGGTTGGGCATCACAGACGCCATCATCTTGTGAGCCGTGCCCTCAAAGAACGACTGGAAAAGGAAACATTGGGCAAACTGGTCGGTGGCCAATTGACCTGGATGTTGAACAAGCCTGCTGAATATTTTGCAGACGGTGATTGGCGGACCAAAAAAGGTGGGGGCCCTATCTGGATCAATCTTATCCATGAAATCGATTTGCTTCGCTATTTTCTTGGAGAAATCATTGAGGTATCCGCGATGGTCTCCAATGCTGTAAGAGGTTTTGCGGTGGAGGACACTGCCATCATCAATATGCGCTGCAAAAACAGAGCTGTCATCTCAGCCATTCTTTCAGATTGTGCGCCTTCACCCTGGCATTTTGAGGGTGGATCGGGTGAGAACCCGAATATCAGTGAGACCGGTCATGGCGGGTTGAGAGTTTTCGGGACAAAGGGTTCAATCGAATTTCCATCACTTACTGAATGGCATCACAGGGACGAAAATGGTCATTGGGGAACACCGATCTTCAGTGTAGCTCATCCCGGTGATCTGCCAATGGGCGATGAAGTTGCTCTTACT
>CAWUJF010000409.1:0-3758 GCA_963922405.1 uncultured Hyphomicrobiales bacterium
CTGGCATTCTTTTTGGAAACTTTAATGCCATGGCAATGGAACCGGTCGGGCATATGGCCGGCATGGGTGCAGCTGTGGTCGGGTCTCTTTCTACACTGATATCACTGCCACTTGGCTGGTATATCGGATCAGAGTTTAATGGTACAGTTTTTCCATTGGTTGCTGGATTTGCGGTGATGTCAGCCGCTTGTATTGCAATCATAGTTTTCATTGATCGCAAACCGATTGAAACGAAACCTGAACCAAAGATTTAATGCTCAATTAAAGCGACAAAAGCACTTGTCCCATCTCTTGCAGCAAGCCGGATTATTCGTTAAAAGCCCCGCATGCGGCCCCGGTTTTGCGGGGCTGATTTTTTATTGAAACAAGCAAAGAGAAGCTCAGTGTCGCGTTTAGTCATGAAGTTTGGTGGAACCTCGGTTGCTGATGTCGACCGGATTCGCAATGTGGCATGCCATGTGAAACGCGAGGTGGATGCTGGACACCAGGTTGCTGTTGTTGTTTCAGCAATGGCCGGGAAAACCAATGAGCTGGTTGCCTGGACAAGAGAAATTTCTCCGATGCATGATGCGCGCGAATATGATGCGGTGGTTGCATCTGGCGAACAGGTAACGTCCGGTCTGCTGGCTATGGCGTTGCAGAATATGGGTGTTGATGCGCGCTCATGGCAGGGCTGGCAAATCCCGCTGAAAACCGATGGTGCGCACGGTGCTGCCCGAATTGAAGATATTGATGCTGATTTCCTTGTGGAGCGAATTTCAACCGGACAGGTTGCTGTGATAGCCGGTTTTCAGGGAATTGGTCCCAACAATCGAATCGCAACACTGGGAAGAGGTGGATCCGATACATCAGCGGTTGCCATCGCTGCAGCTATTGATGCGGACCGGTGTGACATTTACACAGATGTGGATGGGGTTTATACGACGGACCCACGTATTGAACCAAGAGCCCAACGTCGCCAGAAAATTTCGTTTGAAGAAATGCTCGAAATGGCATCTCTCGGCGCCAAGGTTTTGCAGGTTCGTTCGGTGGAAATGGCGATGGTTCATGGTGTTCGAACCTTCGTCCGGTCCAGCTTTGACGATCCGGACAGTATCGATTCTACCAAGGGCAGCAATTATGCTGTCGGTACGCTTATTTGTGATGAGGATGAGATTGTGGAAAAAGAAGTTGTAACTGGTATTGCATACACCAAGGATGAAGCACAGATCTCTCTTCGACGCGTGCCTGACAAACCTGGTATTTCCGCTTCGATATTTGGTCCATTGGCAGATGCTCACATCAATGTGGACATGATTGTTCAAAGCGTTTCAGAGGACGGGTCCCGAACAGATATGACATTCACGGTACCTGAAACTGATGTGCAGAAGGCTGTTGAAGTGCTCGATGCAGCCAAAAGCGATATCTCTTTTGAAAACCTGCAGAGTGATACAGGTTTGGCAAAGGTATCTGTAATCGGTATAGGTATGCGCAGCCATGCAGGTGTTGCATCCACAGCTTTTGCTGCACTGGCAGAAAAGGGCATCAATATTAGGGCTATCACCACATCGGAAATCAAATTTTCAGTTTTAATTGATGCAGATTACACCGAATTGGCCGTTCGCACGCTGCACGCTGTATATGGGTTAAACCAGTAGTTTGATCGCTTTCACGCACAAATTGTGCTAAGGATTCGTTCATGGGAAAATCATTTGAAGGCTCTGAGCCAAACGCGTTGCTGCGGCAACTACGCGTTGTTATGCAAGAGGACCTTGATCCTCAAACAAGGCTCGACCGGATTGTTACAGAAATTGCTTCGAAGATGGTTGCGGAGGTTTGCTCCGTTTACATTCTACGTGCTGATGGCGTGTTGGAATTGTATGCTACCGAAGGTCTTAAAAAAGAATCCGTCCATAAATCATCACTGCGTGTGGGCCAGGGTCTGGTTGGTACGATTGCTGCTTCAGCCCGCGTTCTGAACTTAAGTGAAGCCCAGAGCCATCCGGCGTTCCAATACCTGCCAGAGACTGGTGAAGAAGTTTTCAAGGCCTTTATGGGTGTTCCAATTCTACGATCAGGACGTGTGCTGGGTGTGCTAGTGGTTCAGAATATCGCTGCCCGTGTTTACGAGGATGTGGAGGTTGAAGCACTTGAGACAACAGCGATGGTTCTGGGTGAGCTGATTGCAACCGGTGAGCTGGACGGTCTTTCAACAAAGGAACCCAAACTTGATCTCGATAAACCTTTGCGGATGGAAGGTGTGTCACTGTCTGATGGCATCGGCTTGGGTCACGTGGTGCTGCACGAACCACGGGTTGTGGTGACCAATCTCTTCAATGAGGATGCTAATGAAGAGATCAGGCGTCTGGGTGAAGCGCTTATTAAGGTACAGGTTTCAATCGATGTTCTCTTTCAAAGCGGCAATGTTCCAGTTGAAGGTGAACATCGGGATGTTCTTGAAGCTTATCGTATGTTCGCTCATGACCGTGGTTGGAACCGGCGAATGCAGGAGGCGATCCTTAATGGACTGACCGCAGAGGCCGCTGTTGAAAAAGTTCAGAACGATAATCGGGCGAGGATGCTGCGCCAGTCTAATCCCTATCTTCGAGACAGGCTGCATGATTTTGATGATCTGGCAAACCGGTTGTTGAGAGAGCTTGTGGGCAAACCACACGGTACCATCAGTAATACTGTCGAAGGTGATCATGTGATTGTTGCGCGCTCAATGGGTGCTGCAGAATTACTTGACTACAATACCAACCGTTTGCGTGGACTGGTGCTGGAAGAAGCTGCACCAAACTCACATGTGGCAATTGTTGCGCGAGCTCTTGGTATTCCGGTCGTGGGGCAGGTACCCAATTTTGTTTCCTTTGCTGAAGAAGGAAATCCGATCATTGTTGACGGTGAGCAGGGCCTGATTTCACTGCGTCCCCCGCAGGATATTGAAAGTGCTTATGCTGATAAGGTTAAGTTCAGGGCCGGGCGACAAAAGCAATATGAGCAATTGCGGAACAAACCCGCTGTAACAGTGGATGGCAAAGAAATTCAGATATTGATGAATGCGGGTTTGGTGATGGACTTGCCGCAATTAGAGCTATCTGGTGCTGTTGGTATCGGACTGTTCAGAACAGAGCTTCAGTTCATGGTTGCTTCCACACTGCCTCGTGCGGGTGAGCAGGAAGAATTGTATCGGCAGGTTTTGGATAATGCTGGTGATCTTCCGGTTACTTTCAGAACGCTGGATGTGGGTGGGGATAAGGTTCTTCCCTATCTTGAAACCATCAATGAGGAAAATCCGGCGCTTGGTTGGCGCGCAATTCGACTGTCGCTTGATCGGCCTGCATTGTTGAGAACGCAAATAAGGGCTTTACTAAAAGCAGGTGCGGGCCGTTCGCTGCGGGTTATGTTGCCGATGGTAACCCAGGTTTGGGAAGTTCATACGGTTCGCGACATCATAAAGAGAGAAATTGAGACACTCACCCGGTTTGGTCACGAGATGCCATGCAAGCTTGAGCTTGGTGCGATGCTTGAAGTGCCAAGTCTTCTTTGGCAGCTGGATGAACTGATGGAAGCCGCTGACTTTGTTTCTGTGGGGTCCAACGACTTGTTCCAGTTCACCATGGCAAGTGACCGGGGTAATGCAAATCTTGCTAACCGCTTCAATGCGCTGGACAAGCCTTTCTTGAGGTTGCTGAAGAACATCATTGAAAAAGCCAATGAACACAACACTCCGCTGACATTGTGTGGTGAGATGGGTGGTCGGGCATTATCTGCTATGG
>CAWUJF010000410.1:0-3756 GCA_963922405.1 uncultured Hyphomicrobiales bacterium
TTACTGGAAGCCCGGTTAAGTGAGAATACCGAGATCATCAAGGATGGCGTCGAATGGAGAATCTTCTCCTCTCAACCGGACGAAGAAGGAAACATACCTGAACTGATATTTTCTCATGGCGGTTCAAAGGCATTTGATATTGCTCCGGGTGAATATCTCATTCATGCAGCTTACGGCCACGCCAGTACCGTAAAACGGGTGAAAATCAGTGGTGAGGCAATTCGTGAAGAATTCAACTTTAACGCTGGCGGTTTGAAATTACAGGCCACAGCCGCTGATGAAGTGCGTATCCCGCCGCGTATGCTGAGGTTTGATGTTTATGAACAAAAGATCCGCCAAAATGGCACGCGAAAGCTTCTGGCCAGAGATATCGGTGCGGGTGAGGTAATCCCATTTCCGGTGGGTACATATCATATCGTTTCAAGGTTCGGGGATTTGAATGCAACAGTGCGTGCTGACATCCGTGTCGAACCTGGAAAACTCACAATCGGTTCCCTCACCCACCGCGCGGCAATCGTTTCATTCAGACTTGTCCGAAGCAATGGGGGTGATGCCGTTGCCAATACTGCTTGGTCTATCCTTACCGAAAATGGTGAAGTCGTTGACGAGATTGTCCGTACATTCCCCAGCATGGTCTTATCCGAGGGGAATTACACAGCCATAGCAAAGCACAATGAAAAAGTTTACAGCCACGATTTCAAAGTGCGCTCGGGTTTCAACGAGGACGTAGAGGTACTCATTGTAAACTAGGGGGTAACATGAGTTTTACAGAAATCAGTGTAGCTACGGAACGGTTGAATCGCAGCGAATTGGCCGTACCGGCCAGCCAGCCTCGCATGATCGAGAAAGCCTCCAAGTCTGATGCAGATGTGGTGTTTCTGGACCTGGAAGATGCGGTCGCTCTTGATGATAAAATCTCTGCTCGGCAAAATGTTATTGAAGCGGTGAACACCATTGATTGGGGAAAGAAGACGATTTCCTATCGCATCAATGGTCTTGATACTGATCTTATGTATCGCGATCTGATTGATGTGGTTGAGGCTTGCGGGGAAAATCTGGATCTGATCATGATTCCCAAAGTGGGCACAGCCGCCGATGTTTATGCCATTGATATGATCGTTACTCAGATCGAAAGTGCAATGGGCTTTAAAAACCGCATTGGATTTGAATTGCTCATCGAAACTGCTTTGGGCATGAAAAATATTCATGAAATAGCGGGATCAAGCGATCGAAATGAATCACTTCATCTAGGCGCTGGAGACTTGGCTGCTTCACTTCATGCCAGGACTACGCAGATAGGCGGGGTGAATAATGATTATGCGGTTCTTAGCGACCCGGATCACAAAGGTAACCGTCAGGAATATGTGGCCGATATGTGGAACCATGCCCTTTCCACATTGGTGATAGCTGCAAGAGCGCATGGTTTGAGACCAATTGACAGTGCTTATGGAGATTTTTCCGATCCTGATGGCTACACCGCTTCTGCCAAACGAGCGGCTGCATTGGGATGCGAGGGCAAATGGGCGATCCACCCGTCTCAAATACCACTGGCTAACAGCCTCATGGGGCCGGATGAGAAACAGGTCGAGCGAGCACGCAATATTCTGGTGGCTATGGAAGAAGCGGCCAAGGAAGGAAAAGGTGCTGTAACTTTTGAGGGCCGCATGATCGATGCTGCAAACATACGCCAGGCACAAATGCTGATTAAGAAAGTTGAGCAGTTATCATCTTAGTTTGAGCGTCTGAGCCGAGAACAACAATATACTTGAAATTAATAGGCGGGTAACCAGCCCTTCCAAAAATTTTCAGCATTAATATCAAAGCCACTTTTCTAGGATATAGATATCCTTTTTTATACATTTGGAAATTTTAATGAATTTGTTGTTTTTATCAGGAAGAGGTGACCGGTACGAGTACTGGTTGTTGCTGTCTTCCGCAATCACTTACTCCACGGCCACAACCTATATCGTGGTCTCTACAGGTGTTTTGCCTCTCACCTTCCACTATGGTCAAATTTTTGGTTTTGGAGAACAAACAATTATTTTGCTGTTTGTTGTCATGAACATCCCGTCAGCAGTGATTTTGATGAACGCTTCCGTTCGTCGATATCATGATCTTGATAAGAGCGGATACTGGTTTGCAGTATTCCTGATCCCGGTTCTGGGCCTCGTTTGGCAGATCGTGGAGCTTGGGTTTTCGTCGGGCACCAAAGGGACTAACAAGTTTGGTGCATCTCCCCGAGAATTGGAAATAGAGAATAACCCTTACCGCAAGAAGAACACGCGGAAAGGTGTTGGTGAGCTGGCTGAATTAATCAACCTTTAAAGCTCAAACCGATTTTTTGATCGGAAAATCGGCTTGGAAATTTATGGAACAAGCAAATTTTCCAAGCAAAATACTGTACTCTTTATTTTAGGAATTATTATGAATTTATTTTTATTCAGCGGCAGAATTGGCCGCCTGGAATGGTGGATCATATTTGTCGGCCTCACCGTTATTAATATTACCGTTTGTCTTATTTTGTTCACTCTTGGAATTGTCGAAGCCGAAGTAGTCAATGGTGAAACTGTCTTTAAGGAACTATCAGGCATCGCTGTTCTTTTAATGACGGTTATTGGTGTTCCAATGTTGTGGGTTTCCATTGTAAGCAACACCAAACGGCTTCATGACAGGGGTAAGAACGGTTTCTGGCAGTTAATAGGTTGTATACCGATCATCGGAATAATTTGGTTGATTGTTGAGTTGGGAATTCTTCCTGGTGACACCGGCGGTAATAGATTTGGTCCGCCACCCAACGAGGGCTCATCGAGTAAAAGCGGTCGTAGAGTTGGCAATGGTATTGATAAATCCTGGGCAAAACAGGGTGGTTATACTGACCCTGACCATCAACAGCAAAATAACAGCAAACCGGTTTTCGGCAAACGCACAAACAGTCCTATGTCTCGCCCCTGAGAGAAGATCAGTAACAGGTGGCAATGAAGTTCAAGCCACCTGTTTATGTTTCATGACGATAAAAAACCTTGTGCATGATTTTCCACCCGTCGCTGGTTTTGATCATAGCAAACTGATCTGAAAACCGATTGCCGCCCCAGTCAAACAGTTCCACTCGCACAGTTGCGGTGGTATGTGAAATATCTAGAGAGTGGATTTCATATTTCAGGTTTTCTGAAGGTCCCCGGGCGTCTACTCGATCAAACAATTCCTGAATAGGGCCGCCTATGAGCTCGCCGTCCTGAGACCAGAACATGGTGGCACTTTCATGAAAAGCAGGCTTCATGATTTCTGACTTCGCCTGCCTTCCAGATTCCAGATAAAGATCCAAAACTTTCATGATTTCCTGTTCATCACTCATATCAATATCCTGAAACTGTTTTCTTGATCCAATACTCATAAAGCATGCTGATGCCGGCGTATTATTTCTGCGGCCTTTTCTGCAATCATTATAGTGGGTGCATTTGTGTTGCCGCCTATAACAGTCGGCATAATTGAAGCATCAACCACCCTTAAGCCTTCAATACCATGTACCTGGAGTTCCGGGTTTACAACAGCCATTTCATCCACTCCCATTTTACATGTGCCAACAGGGTGATAAACCGTATCTGCGCGATTTCGGATGTGTTCTTTCAGTGATGCATCATCCACATCATCTTCAATGAACAACTCCCTATCCATGTATTTCTGCAATGGAGGCGCGTTCATTATTTCCCGAGTTATCTTGGTTGCCTTTAAGAGAACTTCCAGGTCTTCTCCGTCATC
>CAWUJF010000411.1:0-3730 GCA_963922405.1 uncultured Hyphomicrobiales bacterium
TAGGCTGGAATGGCCGTCTACTAATCATCGGGTTTGCAGACGGTGATATTCCGAAGTTTCCTGTAAATCTGGCGTTGGTTAAAGGGTACAGTGTCGTTGGAGTTTTCTGGGGTGATTTCACAAGGCGTGAGCCGGAAGCCTACGCGCAAAACATGAAAGAGCTAATGGATTGGTATGGCGAGGGTAAAGTCAAACCGCTGGTAGAGAGAACTTTCGAGCTTGCTGAAGCAGCTGAGGCGCTGAAGCACATTCATGACCGCAAGGCGAGCGGCAAAGTGGCTCTGGTTCCACAAAGATAAGGAAAGAAAATGACTATCCCCCAAAAAATGCATGGTTTGGTTCTGAAAAATGAAGGCTTTTCCGGCACTGCGGAAGGACCGCAAATAGCTAGCCTGGATCCATTATTGGACTATATGGAAATCGATGTACCGGAGCCAGGTGAAGGTCAGGTTCTGGTTCGGGTGATCATGGCAAGCATCAACCCGTCAGACTTACATTTCATCAAAGGTGAATACGGAATTCCGAGAAACAAAGGCGTTCCTGCAGGCTTTGAAGCTGTTGGCGAGGTTGTAAAGGCCGGTGCCGGTGGTGAAGGATTGGTCGGGAAAAGAGTGGCTTGCTTTGGTTCTGCATCAGGAGTTTGGGCTGATTATGCAATCTCTGAAGTTTCTATGTGTGTTCCTGTGATGGATGGTGTCCGCGATGAGGATGCAGCGGCTCTCCTTGTGAATCCGCTAACCGCGATTGCGATGTATGAAATGGCGAAGGAAAATGGGAATGAATGCTTCATAATGACCGCTGCTGCCAGCCAATTGTGTAAGCTCATTGCCGGTCTCGCAAAAGAAGAGCAAATGAAAGTCATTTCTATAGTTAGACGCGATGAGCATGTGGATTCATTGAAAGACTATGGGTCAACTGCAGTTCTGAATTGCACCTCTCCAGATTTTTCAAAAGATTTGCTTGGATTGGTCAAAGAACATAAACCTCGAGTTATGCTCGATGCCGTTGGTGATCAGATTTCATCAGAGATTTTCAACGCGATGCCTTCGGGTGCCCGGTGGGTGATTTACGGGAAACTTTCACAAGAAAATCCGGCACTAACCCAGATGGGTCAGTTTATTTTCATGAGCAAACAGATTCAAGGTTTCTGGCTCACCAAATGGATGAAAGAAAAGTCACCTCAAGAGCAAATGGCAGCCGGTATGAAGGTTCAGCAGATGTTCGCGTCCGGTGCATGGCAAACTGATGTGGCTGCGAAGATTTCGCTTGCAGATGCGCATGCCCAATTGCCTGATGCCACAACCGGTATCAATACGGGTAAGGTTTTTCTCGTTCCGTGAACCGCTAGCTCTGTTTTGTTAGAACTGGCCTGATATCGTCGATAACCTGAGTTTTCTCGACTTTGGGGCTGGACTTTGATTTCCATGGTGTTTTCTTGATCCAGCCCACAAAATAAGCGACGGCAATCAAGAACAGGATACCGGAGCCGTTCACCAGCATCATCTTTGGCCAGCTTTTTCCGATGATGTCCAGGATAAAGCCGCAGAAGCGGGATAGAACGATACTTGTCAAAAATACAGCCAAGGACTGTTGTCCAACCTTGTGAACAACCTTCACAAAAGTCTTGCCAATTACACCGTTGAAGTCGAGGTTCTTTCCGCCTTCACCTGCAAGTGCCCAGAATACGTAAGCCAGGAACAGGAAGTGCATGTAACGGAGGATCCCCACATCACTCTTTTCCATAAACTCCCAGAAGTTGATCCGGGCTACCTGGAAAATGCTGAATGGTTCAAGGTCCTTATATTTTTCATAGAACGGTTCGCGCACAAGCTCGGAAAGTGTTTCAACTCCGAACAATGATCTAGCAGCTTCCTGACCAATCACCACGTTGTCGGTCTG
This sequence comes from uncultured Hyphomicrobiales bacterium, assembly GCA_963922405.1. Lineage (GTDB taxonomy): Bacteria > Pseudomonadota > Alphaproteobacteria > Rhizobiales > Rhizobiaceae > JAALLB01. Next base: position 1,900 of record CAWUJF010000411.1, read on the forward strand.
GTTATATATTCCCCAGAAAGAGAAGGGGACGTAAAACAAAACAATCAGTGCGCTAACAATGACCAGAGTGGGTTTAATCGGAGGTTTGGGTAACCACCCCATCATGAATGCGAAGCCTGTAAAAAATACAAGTTGCCAACCAAATGGATTAAAGAACCAGGCACGTTCACTCCATGGCTCCGCCGGGAAATTGATGCCACCGGGTTTAATTCCCATATAGTGGCCAATTATCGTATCGATCCCCAATAGTGCGGCAACGCCATCTTGTGCCATGAGCCAAAGAAAAACAATGAAGCCCAGAGCAACGAACTGATTAGTAAGTTTCTTGATGCCCATAACAATCGGAATAAGGGCAAGAATGACGATATACATGGGTAAAATATCGAAAAGGTTCGGAACCCAGGTCAGGGTCATTAATCCGGCAAAATTTTGCGAAGCTGTGGTCGCCGCAACACCATCAATACCGTTCGTTGTTTGGAACAAGTGAATTATATTCAATCGTCCTACATAATCCCAGGGTTCAGGCGTTAAGCAGAAACGCTCGGCGTTGTATTCACATAACGCACCGGTGGCAGCTATTTGTGATTGAAATACCACCAGTAGCATAGTTGTAAAAAACAGACCTATGTGAGCCCAATACACCTGCCAAACACGATAAATTATACGCAGTGCACCCATCAACCAACCGGTTGTTTCGAAGAGTTTGCCGAATGCTATCGCCGATGCCATGCCTGAACAGAAAACAAAGATCTCAGTGGCGTCAGAAAAGCCGAAACGCGCTGGAATATAGAGCGTAAACCAGTTGCCCGGCATATGCGCCATGAAGATAATAAACATCCCGATGCCGCGAAAAAAATCCAGACGTGGATCACGCTTGCGGGGAATAGGCTGGCTATCATTCGCCATTACAGGTGTATTCTGGTTCAAATTGTAACTCCGTAATTGAAGTCACCAGCTTTCTGAGAAACACTGACGGGTTAATTTACTTAATCTAATTATTTCCCATATGTCATAATTCTGCTTTCAGGCAAGAGCATGAGCAATGACATTCTGGTTATTCAAAATTCAAATTACGGGGTCATAGCATCTCAAGCTACATCAGGTGCTGCTACCGATGAGGAGGAGGACTTGCTTGCATTTTCAAGTGCAGACCAACGTGCTTGTGAGTAGTTGTCCCGGTGACCGCGGTGCAAATCTCGTTCTCGCATCAATGTCTTTGCCTGAGAGAAAAGTCCTGCACGCAGGGCGCTTTCGATTGCAAGACGTTCGAAAATATCTCTTTGTGCGTGGCTTCCACCAATATCCTGCAGTTGCGGCCTTGCTTTTGCGAGGGACTCATAAGCCAGCTTGAAGTTGTGGTCACGGAAGGCTTCCAAACCGTTAGCAGCTTCAACGCCTGGATGTACAATTGGTTTCACCAATTCGCCGTGGTGCCTTGTTTCGGCCGACTGCATACTCGTTAGAAGTTTGGTTGCGACTGTCTCATCAGGGCTTTTGCAAAGCGCCATCATGTAATGCAAATCGGCAAAGGCCACACAATTGTCGGTGGTTCTGCTTGATGCCAGCTCTACAAGTTCTTCCCAGCGATTGCCGACGTCAATGCCTTCGAATTCGAGACGCAACAGAACAGAAGTTGCGTTCGATATGTCACGATAGTCGTCAGTTTTGTCTTTTCGGATATCTTCATCATAAAGCTCCAGTACTTTATCGTAATTTCCCAGTTCGAGGTGCATGAGAGCAATGTGCCACCAAACGTGGTAGCGGAAGTTATTGCAGTGTTCCCAGGCTGCTTCTTTGCCCTCGATCCATTCCAGACCTTCTTTTGCGCGTG
>CAWUJF010000412.1:0-3725 GCA_963922405.1 uncultured Hyphomicrobiales bacterium
ATTATGGATCTGTCTGGTGATGCTTCCATTCTCGATACACTCGTCAAGTCACTGAACAGCCAGGGCGAAATTATCCTCGCCGGCTTTTACTCCAAAGATATCCAATTCGCTTTCCCGCCTGCCTTCATGAAGGAAGCGAAGTTCATAGTTTCCGCAGAATGGCAACCGGAAGACTTAAAGATCGTTCGCGATCTAATTGATCAAGAACGCCTGTCTCTGAGCGGTCTGATCACTCATCACAAACCAACCGAGCTTGCCGCAGAAGCTTATTACACAGCATTCAATGATCCTCATTGTTTGAAAATGGTCCTAGATTGGAAAAATGTCTCATGATTGACGGAACAATGCATCCTGGAAAGCAGGATGAAGAAAATACAGAAGACATGTACGAGGCATTACGTCAGGAAGCTTCCGTTCAACCAGATCCCGTTCATAAGGGTGAAGTAACCAAAGAAACCCAGATTATTGCAATCTATGGGAAGGGCGGAATTGGTAAGAGTTTCACCCTCGCAAACCTTTCTTACAATCTGGCTCAGCACGGTAAAAAGGTCCTTCTAATTGGCTGCGATCCAAAATCAGACACAACCTCCCTGCTCTTCGGTGGCCGCTCCTGCCCCACAATCATAGAAACATCAGCTGCTAAAAAGGCAGCCGGAGATGATGTGACAATCTCCGATGTGTGCTTCAAGCGAGATGGCGTTTTTGCAATGGAGCTCGGTGGCCCCGAAGTAGGTCGTGGCTGCGGAGGCCGCGGCATCATCCACGGTTTCGAACTGTTGGAAAAGCTAGGGTTTCATGATTGGGATTTTGACTATGTCCTCTTGGATTTCCTTGGCGATGTGGTCTGCGGCGGCTTTGGTCTGCCGATCGCCCGTGACATGTGTCAAAAGGTGATTGTTGTGGGATCCAACGACCTGCAATCACTCTATGTGGCAAATAACGTTTGCTCGGCCGTGGAATATTTCCGGAAGCTGGGCGGCAATGTGGGTGAAGCAGGTATGCTGGTCAATAAGGATGACGGCACGGGCGAAGCGCACGCATTTGCTGAAAAAGTTGGAATTCCTGTACTCGCTGCAATCCCCCAAGATGAAGATATTAGGCGCAAATCTGCAAGTTATCAGATCGTTGGTGACCCACTAGGAGCATGGGGACCCATGTTCTCTGAACTTGCTGACAACATGATGGTTGCGCCACCAAGACAACCCACACCTTTGGATCAAGAAGGGCTGTTGGGCCTATTTTCCTCCAAGGAAACCGGCGCTGACTACGTACTCGTACCAGCACAACCTGAAGACATGTGTGATCCCTCAATGATCGCACGAGAATCCCTGGAGGTTGTCTACGACAATTTGTAATTCGGCATGATTGAAGAAACACCCCTCCTTGTTGAACGTGAAACCGATGATCTGGCACCTTCGGAAATTGATGCCGGAAAGGAAACTACATTTGACAACAGTTTCGGATGTCATGCCGGAGCCGATCACATGAAAGAAGCGGCTGAAAAAGCCGGGAAAAGTGATGTTTTAGAGAGGTTTGCAGAGGATTACCCTCAAGGGCCTCATGATCAACCTCAAAGCATGTGCCCAGCGTTCGGCTCGCTTCGAGTTGGTTTGAGAATGCGGCGGACAGCAACCATTCTTTCTGGCTCAGCGTGCTGTGTATACGGGCTTACTTTTACATCTCATTTCTATGGAGCACGCCGGACGGTAGGCTATGTACCGTTTGACTCTGAAAGCCTGGTCACCGGCAAGCTCTACGAGGACATTCGTGATGCGGTTCATGAAATGGCAGACCCGGCAAAATATGATGCAATCATTGTAACCAATCTTTGCGTCCCAACCGCGTCGGGTGTGCCATTACAAATGCTGCCGAAAGCCATTGATGGTGTTCGCATTATCGGGATTGATGTGCCGGGCTTCGGTATACCAACTCATGCTGAAGCCAAAGATGTGCTAGCCGGTGCAATGCTATCTTACGCCCGCAAAGAAATTGAAAGCGGACCGGTCGCTGCCCCTGATTCAAAACCCACGGACGACAGGCCACGCATCACCCTTCTGGGCGAAATGTTCCCTGCTGATCCGGTTGGAATAGGCGCACTGCTTGAACCCCTTGGATTACAAGCAGGAACCGTTGTTCCCACCAGAGAATGGCGCGAACTATATTCAGCCTTTGATTGTGCTGCAGTGGCCGCTATCCATCCATTCTATACCGCTTCAATCCGCGAGTTCAGAGAAACAGGACGAGCCATTGTTGGATCTGCACCTGTCGGAGTGGAAGGCACCGCTCAGTGGCTCGAAGCAATCGGTAAAGCCTGCAACGTCGAAAATAAAAAAATCGACAATGCAAAAGCTAATTCGCTTTCCGCAATCAAAAAAGCCCTGGAAGCCTCCCCCATCAAAGGAAGGATCACACTTTCCGGCTATGAAGGATCAGAATTACTGGTCGCGCGTCTATTGATAGAAAGCGGAGCAGATGTGCGCTATGTGGGATCTGCATGTCCGAAAACCGCACTTTCAGAAGCAGATGTGGAATGGCTTGAAGCCAAAGGTGTTCATATCAACTTCAGAGCATCCCTTGAAGATGATCTGCATGCGTTCAATGAATTCAAGCCTGATCTGGCAATTGGTACAACGCCTGTTGTTCAAAAAGCCAAGGAAGCATCCACACCAGCGCTTTACTTTACAAATCTGATCTCTGCTCGTCCCCTGATGGGAGCCGCGGGTGCCGGTTCGCTAGCTCAGGTTATCAACACCGCTATCGCCAACAAAACGCGATTTGATCGGATGACCGAATTTTTCGACGGAGTGGGAAAAGATCATGCAACTGGTGTCTGGGAAACCACACCTGTAGACCGCCCACAATTCAAAAAGAAATACGCAGCAAAAGCAGCACGCGCAGCCAATGCCGTTGATTCTGGAGAGGCGGTAGGCAAATGACTTTGATCCTCGATCATGATCGCGCCGGAGGCTATTGGGGTTCCGTCTATGCGTTCACCGCAATCAAAGGGCTTCAAGTAATTATCGATGGCCCGGTGGGTTGTGAAAACTTACCCGTCACATCGGTCCTTCATTATACCGACGCATTACCCCCTCACGAATTACCGATTGTGGTCACCGGTCTTGGTGAAGAAGAATTAGGTCAGCATGGTACGGAAAACGCCATGCGGCGTTCTCGAAACACGCTTGATCCTGACCTTCCTGCTGTTGTTGTTACCGGTTCCATTGCTGAAATGATCGGTGGTGGCGTAACGCCAGAAGGTGCAAACATTCAGCGTTTTCTGCCTCGCACAATTGATGAAGATCAGTGGCAATCCGCAGACAGAGCCTTGAAGTGGTTATGGACTGAATTTGGTCCTAAAAAAGGACGTGTTCCTGCCGCGAAAAAGCGTGGTGAAGGTGAAAAACCAAGAGTAAATATCATTGGGCCTATGTACGGCACATTCAATATGCCGTCAGACCTCGCTGAAATCAGACGCCTGATTGAAGGCATTGGCGCTGAAGTCAACATGACCTTCCCACTCGGTTCACACCTGGCAGACATTAATCGACTTTCTAACGCTGAAGCCAATGTGTGTATGTATCGCGAGTTCGGCCGCATGTTATGCGAAGAACTAGACCGACCTTACTTACAAGCACCAATTGGCATTCATTCAACTGATGCATTCTTGCGAACGCTTGGTGAGATGCTTGATCTCGATCCTGAACCGTTCATCGAGCAAGAAAAGC
>CAWUJF010000413.1:0-3721 GCA_963922405.1 uncultured Hyphomicrobiales bacterium
CGTTGTGTGACCAATGATTAAGGCAAGGAAACCTGGAAGTTCTGGATCTCAGCCAAACCCACATCAATCGGAAGCTCCACCGGATTGCGTTTGGTGCCATCCCACAGTTCAACAGTGGCCACATATTTTCCTGGTCTTAAAAATACCGGCTTGCTGCTCGCCTCATATTTTATGATTTCTCCTGGAGAACCATCCTCATTGCGAATGGCAAAACGCTGGCGAATGTTGTTGTTGGGAGAACCGTTCGCTTCTGCAACATCGAGAGTTATTTTCGAATGTGGGAGGATAAAATCTTGCTGTTTCGTATCTCCAGCCTGTAATTCAACTAACCGAGGCTTATTTACCGACTCTTTTTCACCACGTATTCCAAGACTGATTTCATAACGACCGGGTGGTACTACCACATCAAGGTTATAGCCATACACTGTGAATTTTTGTTTCTTATCCACCTCCGTCAAGCGCCATTCCATGCCTGCCCAGTCAATGTCGTAGGAGCTCTCCATAAAAGTACCGACCCCTGAAACTCTGGCTGCATTAAGCGCATATGTTTCATCGGTAACATCGAACTCTGACAATGTGATTTTTTGCTCAAATCGGCCGGCACCGAAGTATTCTACAGATAGTAAGTAATCTCCTGCTTGGCTGTACCATTCAGCTTCATTCTCTCGATCAATCAGTTTTTTATTGCCTGGATTACCCTGCTCATCCAGTGGTTGTAGAAACCATTTAACCCGGCCTTTTGTAGCTTCAATCGGAAGAGGAGGCGCCCCTTCAACCAAAGCTAATTTGCCTAGCAGATTGAATTCGGGTTTTTCTCGCGTTTCTGGCTCATCTGCCGGTGGAAGAACCGCTACGGTTTTTCCAAGCGCATCGGCCAGTTCATCTGCATTGTCAGCCTGCAAATAGAGGCCGCCCGTATTTTCAGCAAGGCAAGAAACTTTCTTGCCATCATCTTGAGATAGACCAAAACCCACCACATGTGCTGTAAAATCAATTCCGCTGCGCTCAAGTTGACTGCCAAGTGCACAAGGATCCGCGTTGCATGTTTCAATCCCGTCAGTCACTAGAATTACAGTCGCCTTATCCTCCGTGAAGCGTAGCATTTCAGCAGCCTGTTTCACTGCTGCTGAAAGAGGTGTCTTACCTTTAGGGCTTATTTTTCCTACAGATTGGGCAATGCTTGTACCTGTTTTCGATACCGGTCCGACATTGACCAATGTTTCGATATCACTGCAGTCACCTTTACGGTTGTGACCATAGGCAACAAGACCAAGATTGAGGTCTTTTGGCAGGGTATCCACCACCCGTGAAAGTGTTTCGCGAGCAATTTCAATCTTGGTTTTCCCAGCTATTTGCCCCCACATGGAACCGGATCCATCAAAAACAATTATCGCTTTATCCTGGGAGGATTGGGCAATTGCCAATTGGGGTAACAGAACTAATGCAGCGGTGAAAAATATCGTGCAGCAAAATCTAAAAACAGGCATGGTGAAGCTCCAAAGTACTAAGCAAAACCGTAGCAAACTCAAATGTTTCGGAAAGCTATGGAAAACAGTAGTGAGGAGCTAATTTCGTTTTCGTGCGAGGCTTCGGGATCAATCTTCTATCAGGAAGGAAGAAAATACCTCACGCCAATGACTAAAGGGCAGGGAATGACCCGCATCAGGAATAATCGTCACCTTAGCCCCTATGGATTCAGCAAATTGCTTAATTCTCTTTGGTGGGATGGTAGCGTTTTTGCCTCCATGTAAGAATACTTGCCTCCCATCATTTGGTTGAAAGTGATCTATCCATTGTGAAGCGGCCAAGCGACAGTCACTAATAAAGCCATCTGAACCATTCTCCACATGGAAAAGATGCCCGGTCCAGAAAAGATCGAGAAGCATCGGATCTTCACACACTTTCAAATCTGCATCAGAGCCAGCAAAAACTGTAGCTGGAAAAGCATCAGCTCCATCACGTTTCAACCTTCGATCTCCTGTTTTGGCGAGAAATCGCAACAGTGGCAAAGAGACTTTTGGCAATATTGAAAAGATACGTTGTTGTTGTGGCATTGCTGCAATATCGCGCAAAGATCGGATCGGTGGATGTGCCGAGACACATGTGAGACTTGTTAAGCGCTTGCCAAGCTTGGATGAAATGCAAAGTCCAAATATTCCTCCAATATCAAAGCAGACGATGTGAATTGTCTCGATCTGCAGATGATCCATCAATTCAATAATGTCGTCCGCGTAGCTCGATGGATCGTCGAGCAAGGCATCACGCTTGCTTGACCTGCCATGACCCGGGCGGGCTGGCGATATCAATTGCCGATTTTGAGTTTTAAGATAGTCTGAGGCTTCTTCGGGAAATAGCGGTCCGCAAAGGCATCCATGAATGAATAATATTGCCTCTCCGTTCATTGAACCCTGACAGTAATAATCCATAGTCCTGCCGTCTTTTAGGATCAATTCATGACGTGATGCGGACCTTGTGTGTTTGGGCGTAGTGACAGATGAACTCTGAACAGAAATTAAAACAGCCCGTGCTAAATGAAGTAGTTCAAGAAGTCCTTTGCATCCGGTTTTTTCATAGATTGCTTTTATCTGCTGTCTAACTGTGTCGACAGAACGTCCTCTTCGTTCCGAGATTTCTATGGGTGAAAGACCTGAGATGAGTAAACCTGCAATCTTTGCTTCTGAAGGCGTAAGCCCGAAGATTGTTTGAAGTGCAACAGAGGCATCCTCATTCCATAGTGTTTCTGCACCCTGATATATCAACGGTTTACCAACCTGGCTGTCTGGTTGGATCACCATGAGATATGGTTTACCTGAGTCAATTCGGCGTAAGCGCAAGACAGGGGGCAGTTTCTCTGCTCTTTTATCTTTGGAATAGCTCATATCGTCCGAAACACAAGCATCGAAAATGCTCTGGCCTTGCATGACCTGCAGAAGCGTTTCGGACAACTTATTTGATTTTAGTACGATACCAGTATCATCAACTGAAAAAACAGGGACATCATTAGAGTCTGCCGGTTCTAACGGAATGTTATTGAGTAGTACTTCAGCGGTTTGAATGTGTGTGTCCAAAGCCTCTCGCAAAGCCTGAAATTCGGCTTCACGTCCCTCGTCACCACTAAGCTGTAGGGCCAGGTGTATGAGTTCTTCAAATCGCGAACGATCGAGGACCGCATCATAGACCGTTTCAACGGCTTCAGAAAATTGCAGGTCAGAAGCCTGTCTTCGATCATACATAAAGCACAACTCGTTCACTTAATTCGCGATTTTACCCAATATTGGGGATGGGAAATGAGAATGAACCGACGATACTTCATGGTGTAGAGAGCCGCAAGCTTTGCGGCCTGAACGTAGCAGACTTTAAAGAAAGTTCGATCCTTGGAAAAATCTCTGGAAGCTTTTCTTGAACGCCTTCGTGATGCAAGACATCATGAAGCTGTCTGGTCTGTGAGCACTGAAGCTCTAGCTCAGTTAGGCTTCAATCACGTGGTCTACCTAATGGTGCGTTTAACAGCACCTCATGACAGACCCATCGTGCTTTCCACAATGCCGGATTGGTGGATGGATACACACTGGTCGCTGGATCAACTTTGCGATGATCCTCTCTTTCGGTTCTGTGGTCATCTCGTGCCGCGTCTAACAGGATCAGACTATCTTGATACTTATCCCACCATAAATGCGAGCGAAAGAGATCGCGTGCTGGCAAGATCGGAAGAGCACACGTC
>CAWUJF010000414.1:0-3718 GCA_963922405.1 uncultured Hyphomicrobiales bacterium
GTCCAAGCATGTGATCAATAAAGATCTTCCGATCATAATCCGCTTCGGTAAATCCATATGTGGAAGGATGCAATTCGTTGTGATCTTCCTTTTTGCCTGCAATTCCTAATGGATCCAGGTCAGCATGTAGATGCCCACGCATGCGGTAGGCACGGATCATCATAATCGCTGAAACAGAATCTCTTGTGGCCCGTTGTACCTCTTCACCATTCAAGCCAATGTCGCCAGCTTTGGCTTGGATCTTCTCACCCATATGCTTTTCAACGGCAGGCCAATCGCCATCAAGTGCTGAAACCAGCTCACCATTAGCCTGCACAGGCCAGTGCGATTTCTTCCATGAGGCGCCTTTGGCGTTCTTCACCACATCGCCTGCATCGTCTTTTAGTTCACTGAAAAACGCCTGCCAGTCATCGCTCACGGAAGATGGATTTTCCTGATAAAGAGCATACATCTCTTCGATGTATCCGGCATTACCGCCATAAAGAAATGAGGTGTTGAGAAATTCTTCGTTTGAGCTATTGCGTGACATCCTGTTTAGACCTTTTGCTTGCTCTTCGGTGAGTTGCTTTCGATAAAATTAGGCCCGGAACGTTGCCCGGGCCTTGAGAAGTTTTACTTTAGGTTCGGCGCAATCTCGGCACATGTTTCACAGAGTTCAGCTACCGCTTCGACCGACTTATCAAACATTTTCTGTTCAGATTTATTCAAGTCGATTTCAATGATACGCTCAACACCATTTGATCCGATAATAGTCGGTACACCCACATACATGTCTTTAACGCCATATTCGCCTTTAAGTGCGGCAGCACACGGCAGGACACGCTTTTTATCTCTTAGATAGCTTTCAGCCATCACAATTGCTGATGCTGCCGGTGCATAGTAAGCAGAACCGGTTTTAAGAAGCGCCACAATTTCCCCGCCACCTTTTCTGGTTCTATCGACGATTTCTTCCAGACGATCTTTGGTGATCCATCCCATCTTCACAAGATCTGTCAGCGGAATGCCGGCAACCGTTGAATACCGTATCAGCGGAACCATTGTGTCCCCATGACCACCCAGCACAAATGCCGTTACATCTTCAACCGAAACGTCAAACTCTTCTGCCAGGAACAGCCGGAAACGTGAGGAGTCCAATACACCAGCCATACCGACTACTTTATTTTTCGGCAATCCGGAAAACTTTTGAAGCGCCCAGACCATCGCATCCAATGGGTTGGTAATACATATCACGAAAGCATTGGGGGCATATTTCTTGATGCCTGCGCCAACCTGCTCCATCACTTTTAGGTTGATACCCAAAAGATCATCGCGGCTCATTCCCGGTTTGCGCGCTACACCCGCTGTGATGATGCAAACATCTGCATCTTTGATTGCTGCGTAATCCTGCGTACCGGTCATTTTTGCGTCAAATCCGTCAACCGGTGAAGATTCAGCAATGTCGAGGCCCTTGCCCTCGGGGATACCCTCCGCGATATCAAACAGTACCACATCACCAAGCTCCTTCATTGCAGCCAGGTGTGCTAAGGTTCCGCCAATCATGCCGGATCCGATAAGGGCAATTTTCTTGCGCGCCATATAAATTATTCCTTTTACGTGAAAGTAAGAATTGGTTGCTCTCAAATGGGGGATTTCCCCTGTCATTTTTCATCTAAACAGAATTAGAAAAAAAAGCAACGGATAGCTTTTATCACAATAATTTCAACAATTTATCAAATTGTCATCTTACGTAAAAGTAAAAATTTATTTTGCTGCATTAGCGGTCTACCGTCACCCGATATACTCTCGGGACTGCATTTCATGCAATCTCGATGCAGTGCGGTCAAACTCAAACGCCTCCGTTCCCGAAGTAGCCGTATAAAGTTTGTCTGGTGTAGCGGCAGCAGAAACAACAATACGCGTATGTGTATCATAAAGCGTATCTATCAGCAGTATAAAGCGCTTGGCTGCATTTTGCTGTTCCCGACTCATAACAGGAATATCGTCTATGAACACTGTATGAAACTGACGTGCCAGCGCAAGATAGTCAGCTGCACTTCTTGCTTCTTCACATAATTCTGAAAATCCAAGCCTCGCTACACCGCCTGCTGTATTCGAAATTTCAAAGGTCCTGCCTTTCAGATTCAATTCAACTGGCTCCCCTTTTTCAGTACCGGTCAGTTGTTTCCATGCCTCATCCATCAATGCGCGGGTATCATTACCGAGCGGCGAATAATACACCGGCACCTGATCAAGTTTTTCAAGTCTGAAATCCGTTCTGGAGTCCAGATGAAACACATCCACATTCTCAAGCAGCAGGTCTATAAAAGGCAAAAAAATCTTCCGGTTGAGGCCATCAAGATAAAGGTTTTCCGGTACCACGTTTGATGTGGCAACGATTGTCACGCCTTCCCCAAACATTGCTTCAAACAAACGGCCTAGAATCATCGCATCTGCAATGTCGGTCACCGTAAATTCGTCGAAACACAAGATTTGCGCTTCATCAGCCAAATCACCAGCCACTTTCGGAATGGGATCCTCTTCGCTGACTTTGCCTTCTTTATATGCTTGTCGATGTGCGTGAATGCGTTCTTGGGCATCCTGCATAAAATCATTAAAATGTGCCCGCCGCTTGCGTTTGTGTGGCAGGCCATCAAAAAACAAATCCATAAGCATGGATTTGCCCCGGCCCACACCACCCCAGATATACAAACCCTTAAGTTTGGGTGCGGCTTTTTGGCTGAATAACCAACCCAAAGCACTGGACTTACGCGAGAGCCTCTTGGTTTCCAGGTCTTCTGTAAGCTTATCCAACAAACCAACAAGGCGAAGCTGCACCGGGTCGGACTCAATCTGGCCGGATTCCACCAGTCTGTTATATGCGTTACGCAGTTTTTCAGATTGTAATTTCAGTGTATCGGCCTGGATTTTGGATCAGTTCAAACAGGCAGCATAAGCCAAAGCTTTTTGACAAAAAAGTCTTTATCTTGAGAAAGAAACCGGAGTTCCATTTGCCGTGCGGCCAGCGTAACGCTCTGTTCCGGCGGCTCTTAATGACGCAACCTGATTTCCTTCTGAATCTTTCAAGATCACTTGTGGCCCGGACACATCCCAAGCAGTTACCGTACTCAATTCGGGTGAATTGCATCGTAATGTGGTTGCGCGATAACCACCAGACCATTGGGTAAACGACAAAATTGCTCTACACTGTGAACTATCGGAACTTACGTTCCATGCACCAGTTAGTGGCTCGTGCTTTAATGGCTCTGCACTGGCCGTAGTGTCGTCTGTCGTCAGCGCAGCAGTTTCCACAGTATTATCAGCCGCTCCGATCGTAGGCGCCTCAGGTTCTGTATTTTCCGGTGTTGGAGCTTCCACTTGCTGAGGATTTACCGGCTCAAGGTCAGTAGAAGCCACGTTACCGGTTGGTACTGAAGGTAAGGGTTGGGGGGGTGTGCGATTAAGATCCAAAGCACTCGATGATCGACTGCATCCAGCCATTGCAAGCGCTGCCATCAAAACACAAATGGAAACAGAAATTTTCATACCAATACCTTCGCCCTATTCGACTAATAGGTTCCACCTGTGGCCAAATTTAGGCCATAATCATTGCAGGCAGCCACCCCTATGCTGGCTAGCGATGACATTATAATGGTCTTTTATGGTAAATAAAGTCTAAAATGACGCCAGGTAATGCACACCAAATCAATCTTTTTGAGCACTTTTTTCGTCTTCAGCATCC
>CAWUJF010000415.1:0-3718 GCA_963922405.1 uncultured Hyphomicrobiales bacterium
CCCCGATCATCAAACAAATACCAAAATGAAACCGGCCATGCGCAATCGTATCAAACGCAGGATGCAACTGGCCAAACAGCCCCAGTAAGACACCGGCAGCAGCGCCTAAAACGCCGAGCTTTAGCGCGAGTTTAATGAGACGGAGAATCATGGAAGTCTTATAATTGGCGTTGGAGGAATAAGCGACCTCAAATTAGAGTTACCGAGATTGCACTTTGAGAATCCTGCACTAAACTCCCAGAGAAGTTCAAACCCTTAGGAATTCCCCATGACACAAACTGCCCCCATCCAACTCTTCTATTGGCCCACACCCAATGGCTGGAAAATTACGATCATGCTGGAGGAGCTCGGGGTTCCCTATGAGGTGAACTACATCAACATTGGCGCTGGTGATCAATTTGCTCCTGACTTTTTGAAAATTGCACCCAATAACCGCATGCCCGCAATTATCGATCCGGAAGGCCCGGGTGGCGAACCCATTTCTGTTTTTGAATCAGGTGCGATACTGCAATATCTGGGACGAAAATTCGGAAAGTTTTATCCCACCGATGAGCGTGCTCGTGTTGAAGTGGATGAATGGCTCATGTGGCAAATGGGCGGCCTTGGCCCCATGGCAGGGCAGGCTCATCATTTCCGCATTTATGCACCGGAGGAGATACAATACGCGATCAACCGGTATACGAACGAGGTGAACCGCCTATACGGCGTGATGGATAGACGTCTGGAGGGAAGAGACTTCCTGGCGGGTGAATACTCCATAGCGGATATGGCCTCTATCGGTTGGGTAAATGCCTATGAACGGCAGGGCCAGGACTTGAACGATTTTCCAAATCTCAAGCGCTGGTTTGAAACCATGAAGGCGCGGCCAGGTGTGGAGGCCGGCCTGCAGCTGGGCATCGAAAAACGTCAGGCTCAAAATCCGAAAGATGAAAAAGCGCAAAGTGTACTGTTCGGGCAAAAGGCCAACTAAAATGAGGTTCCTGAAAATTCTGGCCGCAACGGCAGTGTTGTTGTCTGCCGGTCAAAGCAATGCTGAACTCCTCGGTGAAGAGTGGATTGACGAAGCTGAAATGAAAAAGCAGTCAAACTTTGCCCGCAAGCATCGGCTGCTGCTTACCAGGCTCAATTGCAAGTTTAAAGAAGGTATTGAAAATCCAGGCCGGTCAGATGTTATCTTCCGCGCGGAATTCGAGCGACCACAATCTCCAATAGGTTGGGGGTGGACCTTTGACGCCAATGCCCCAAACCGGGCGGCAGAACAACAGGCAAAAAGTGCAGGCTTCGAATTGGCAACGGAAGACTATTTCGAAATCACTGGTGTGACCTGGGTGCGGTGCAAGGTCTGGCATCGGCCAGCGCAATAAAAAACCCCGTTCAAGACGGGGTTTTCCAAATTAGTTTCTGAATCTCAAGATTACTGACGTATCCAATTTTCACCGCGGCAGATAATGCCTCCGAATACGCAGCCTTTCAAATTCATTTTGTTGCCGGTAACCTTCGCCTTGCCGGAATATTCTTTGTTATCTTCCGGATCAATAACGGTTCCAGAATAGTTCGCTCCGGAACCTTTCACTTTCCCAATACTTTTCCCCTTGAACTCACCAGAAGTCAAAGTAATGCAGAATGAGCCGCCACACTTAGAGATTTTGGCGTTTGAACCGCCTTCCGTCTTCCAGTTTCCTTCAATCGGCTCAGCGGATAGTGCAAATGTTGTGCTTGCTGCGAACAAGGCTGCAGCGCAAGCAATAGAGAATGCTCTTTTCATGTTGATTGTACCTCCAAACGTATTTTAACCCTCACTGGCGCCACAAAACAGAAAATTGACGTAAACGTCAACTGCTGATTTCCAAAACCTTCCCAAATCTTCGTGTTCGAATGTGAACTTCGATTCAAATTTTATGTAAATTGGAATTGCCTGTTTCAAAGATGGTTACGATATTCTTGAAATTCAAACATGAATCAAGGGTAAAAATCCCCATAACCTATTGAAATCATTGAAACTGTGAAGTGAATCGAATCTTAAATTTACTTTCCGTTTTTAAATCATTTGCTTCTCGTTAAGCAAAGTTCTTAAGGCTGGTTTTAACTCCTTGCGTCATTCTCACCTCATCGAAACGAGATCGGGATCAACCCGGCAATCGAACAAATAACAAGACCGGGATTAACCCGGCAAAACAATAAGATCAGGGCAAACCTGACATAATAATAAGAGATCGGGGATAACCCGGCGAGCTAAAGTGACTAACAACAACACCTCGGTGAATGAGGGGCAAAAAAGGAACTAACAATGGCACGTTTTGAAACTTTGAATGCGGATTTTGCCGATATGGCATCTACTGAAAATGCCGAGGTGTTGTTCGAACTCGGTCTGATGTATGCAGCCGGTCGCGATGGTGAGGAAGACATGGTCTCTGCTCACAAATGGTTTAACATTGCTTCTTTTAGAGGTTTTGAAGCTGCTAAGCAGCGTCGCGAAGAAATTGCCATGCAGATGACAAAAGAACAGATTGCAAAAGCACAGCGTGCTGCACGTGAGTGGATCACGCAACACTAACAGAATACCCCCGGCCTTTTTGGCTGGAAAAAAAAAGCAGGGGGAAATCAGGACTGTTTGGTAATTCTCCTCCCTCCGAACAGTCCTGACATTCTGCCCAAATACTCTCCAAGAACGTACGGAAGTTGTGTCTGATTAAAATCGGCAACTTCCGTTTTCTTTTGCCGGAACAGCAACTATACCTATTGTGAAAAGTGTAGATTCAGGTGTTTGGCATGAATGATGAAGCAACAAACAGGAAAACAGCTGGCATGAAAAAACGCCGGCAGGTTCTCGGAGACAAGCATGTGGATCGGGCAGTAGCCGGAACAAATGAGTTTAATGCACCATTTCAAAGCCTGATTACTGAAGCTGCTTGGGGCACAGTCTGGTCTGGCGATCATTGGGATGATAGGCAACGATCCATTGTCACACTTGCGCTATTAGCAGGTCTCGGTCACCACGAGGAACTTGCCATGCACATCCGTGCTACCGTGAATACAGGAGCATCTCGAGAAGATATTCGTGAAGTTTTTCAACATGTTGCTATCTATGCAGGCGTTCCGACAGCAAACGCTGCTATCAGAATCGCGCAGGAAGTATTTCGTGAAATGGATGATCAGTGATGACGACAGACCGGTTTTTTCCAAGAATGAAGGACTGGCATCCACCAGCACTTACGCCTGATTACAAAGGCAGCATCCTTCGCGCTCCAAACAACCCGCCGATCCTGGTGCCCGGAAAGATACCAGACATCCATGCACCGGTTTTCCACCACTCCAAGCTTGGAGAATTGGACAATAATCTAATCACCAATTATGCGATGGGTGGGCAGATGCCCATTGGTTCCCGCTTGCTCATTCACGGCAGGGTTCTGGATGAAAATGCTAACCCGGTTCCCGATTGTCTGATTGAAATCTGGCAGGCCAATTCAGGCGGGAGATACCGTCACAAGGCGGATTCATATCTGGCAGCACTTGATCCGAATTTCGGAGGTTACGGACGCACATTAACGAAAGCTGACGGGTCCTATGAGTTTCTGACAATTCGTCCCGGCGCCTATCCGTTTCCAAATGGACCCAATGACTGGCGTCCGGCCCATGTTCATTTCTCCTTGTTTGGGCATGCTTTTGAACAGCGCCTTGTAACCCAGATGTATTTCGAGGGCGATCCACTTATCCAGCT
>CAWUJF010000416.1:0-3718 GCA_963922405.1 uncultured Hyphomicrobiales bacterium
GTCCTTGGCCCAATCACCCATGGTTTGGATGTGTTTCACCTGTGTTGGACTGTTAAACATCAGCTCTGTATCAAGGCCCGCAAAACCATTGTCTTTGGATGCAAATGGTGTGTCATGATAGGCTGAGAAATTCTCCAGATGGATCCAGCTTTGCCAGGCAGTTGTGAGCGGGCATGTGCTCCCAGACGCCTTAACCTTATCCAGTACGTCACCCACTTTCTGCCACGTGGAGAGATCAGTGTCCGGATCAACACCGGCAGCTTTCAGCGCATCGCGGTTAACCCAAAGAACAGGTGTTGAAGAGTTGAAAGGCAGTGAAAGCATATCACCTTGGGTTGTTGTGTAATAACCCTTAACAGAGCTGATATATGCACTCGGATCAAACTGCGCACCAGTTGTACTCATGACCTCATGAACAGGTTTGATCGCACCTTCAGCGGCCATCATCGTGGCTGTTCCAACCTCAAAAACCATAAGAACATGTGGCTGTTCTTTTGCGCGGAATGCTGCGATACCGGCATTGAGTGTCTCTGAGTAATTGCCTTTATGAGACGCGACTACTTTGTAGTCACCTTGGCTTTCGTTGAACGTTTTCACCTGTTCGGCAACAAGTTCACCCAATCGTCCTGTGAAAGCGTGCCAGAATTGAATTTCCGTTTGAGCATATGCCGACAATGGCAGACAGGTCATTGCTCCGACGAGCAACGTCTTCATTACAGCCTTTAACATTGTATTCTCCCTTAAGGTTGAGTTATTTTTTATCCGCTGGATGCGCTCATACCCCTTCGTAAAAAGGTAATACTAAAGTTTAATGACAGTCAAATTTTTGTACAAAAACAATCAACAGCCTAAAATTACAACACATAATCAATATGTTATACGATTGACGACTTAAGTTTAGATGGACACGGATACCCTCTCTATATTTCCAGATGCGCAAATTGCTGCATTCTGTTTATGTAGGGATTGAAACCAAGACAGTTTGAGTTGCCAGCAGGCATTCCCAGGAGCATCAATTGAGTGAAACAGCAAACACACGAAAAATTATTACAGCAGCAATGCTGGCAATTGGTGACGAATTATTATCTGGCAGAACACGCGATAAAAACATCGGACATCTGGCCACAACCCTTACCGTCGAAGGCATTGAACTCAAAGAGGTAAGAATTGTCTCTGATGAAGAAGATGCCATCGTTGATGCAGTCAATGCCCTTCGTAGCTGTTATGACTACGTCTTTACGTCAGGAGGAATTGGCCCCACACATGACGATATCACAGCAGACTCAATGGCCAAGGCTTTTGGTGTGAGCATTGATCATGATCCACGTGCCATGGAACTTCTAACCGAGCATTATAAAAAACAAAAAATGGAATTCACCACTGCGCGTCAACGTATGGCACGTATTCCCGATGGTGCTGATCTGATCGACAATCCAGTCTCGGTCGCACCGGGATTTAGAATTGGCAATGTCCATGTGATGGCCGGCGTTCCATCAATCTTTCAGGCAATGTTGGAAAATGTCATGCCCAGCCTTGAAACCGGTCAAAAGGTGATTTCAAAACATGTGGAATGCCCATACGGAGAAGGCACGATTGGGGATCCTCTTGCTGAAATTCAAAAGTCCAATCCAGACGTGGCAATCGGCTCCTACCCGAAATTTGATGGAAAGCGATACTCCACCCAGATTGTCGTCCGAAGCAGAGATACTGACAAAATCGATCAGGCGATTGCTGAAATCAAATCCATGCTGCAATCACTGCAATAGGAACAAATCCGTGTCATCAGGCTTTGCATTCAACGCTGTCAGCATGGCATGTACCTGGCCACGGTGATGGGTCTGATGATTGAACATATGGGTCACAAGCATAGCGACAGGCTTTGACACATCTCTTTGGGCAGCGCCGGAATACCAGGACAAATCGCCAGACAAGGTTTCCTGAGAGACCGTATCAGCCCAGCTAATAATCTCCAGATCAAATGCTTTTCTCTTTTCCATCAGTTCCTGCCAGTCGGCAATCATATCGGCCGAAGCCTGAATATTTCCTGCAGGTGGCGGTGGTGTATCAGCCAATCGGGACATCCAGATCTGATCGCCCCAAAGAAGATGGCATAGTGTACGCTGGATCGATTTAAAGAATGCTCCCTGGTCTTTCATACGTTCAGCCTGAGACAAGCCGCCAGCCGCAGAATAAAGGCTATTGTTCTGCCATTGATTATAACGGGACATTGTTTGCACATATTCAGGATTGATCATTCTTGCACTCACTCAAATTTATGCCTATTGGTTGCGCGTCACTTTAAGTAAACCAGTTAATAATTCAATGTCACAATCAAAAGCCTATCCAGTGTCCTGGGACCAGTTTCATCGCGACTGCAAAGCACTTTCATGGAAGCTCTCCGGAATCGGAGATGAAAATGGTGGTTGGAATACGGTAATTGCCATTACCCGAGGCGGCCTTGTACCTGCGGCAATTGTGGCGCGCGAACTCGGCGTTCGTAACATTGAAACGGTCTGCATCGCTTCCTATCACGAATACAAAGATCAGGGCAGCCTCGTCGTCCTCAAAGGCATATCTCAGGAAATCATCGATGAAACAAACAAGGGAGAAGGTGTTCTCGTCATTGATGATTTGACGGATACCGGTGCCACCGCAAAGAAGGTGCGTGAATTCCTGCCCAATGCCCATTTCGCCACGGTCTATGCCAAGCCTTCTGGCAAGCCGACAGTGGAAACATTTGTGACGGAAGTATCGCAAGACACCTGGATATACTTCCCTTGGGATCTGGATTTGTCTTACTCGACTCCCATATCTGGCCTGAAAGACGGATAACCTGTTGTCCAATAGAAGCCTTCAGATCGTACTGTTCACCATCATGATCAATATGATGGGTGTGGGACTTATTTGGCCCATATTACCCTCATTAGTGCAGGAACTGACGGGTGGCACAATTTCTTCAACCGCTGCCATTTATGGCGCCACAGCAGTTGTTTTCTCACTAATGCAGTTCCTTTTCTCACCGCTAATGGGTGCGCTTTCAGATCGGTTTGGGCGACGGCCAATCATGTTAATCGCCTTATTGGGTCTGGGCTTTGACAATCTATTACTGGCGTTTGCAAACAGTATAGAACTTATGTTTGCAGGTCGTATGCTTGGAGGTATTTTCGGTGCCACCATGGTGATTGCCAACGCCTATATCGTCGACACAATGAAAGAAGAAGATCGTGCCGCCGGTTTCGGAAAAATCGGAGCAGCCTTTGGCATTGGTTTCATCGTCGGACCACTGGTCGGTGGTGTTCTCGGGGAGATTGACCTGCGTCTACCATTCTTCTGCGCAGCTGCGGTTTCTTTTGCAAATGCAGCCATTGGTTATTTTTTTCTACAGGAAAGTCACCCACCAGAAAAACGCAGCCTGGAAAACATCAACAGGGCAAACCCTTTCGGCACGATCAAATGGCTGGCAAGAAGCAAGGTACTGATTTTACTCGGAATTGCACTGATGTTGGTAAACGCCATGCAGCGCGGTCTGGAAAGCATGTGGGTAATTTTTACCCAGTACCAATATGGTTGGGGCATACAGGAAGCAGGTGTCTCACTGGCAATCGTTGGTATTTCCTATGTGGTCGTTCAGGGATTTCTGGTGCGGCCTGTTATCAGACGATTTGGTGAAATCAACACAGTTGTAGGTGGATTTCTTCTTGCCGCTCTTATGTACGCC
>CAWUJF010000417.1:0-3712 GCA_963922405.1 uncultured Hyphomicrobiales bacterium
TAGCACATTGCCATCATCAGAAAGCTGCAGAATTCTCTGATGTACTGCACCAAATTCTCGCAGATAACCCTCATGCGATGCCACAACAGTTATTTCGTCCAGTTTATCATCTCTGTCCGCCTTCACGTTCAGATTTGCTGAAAAAATCTCTCCATTCATCAGCCGTCCAATGGTTTTCCCACTCTCGAATTTGGCGGACGAAGTGTCATTCAAAACAACTGTCGAATGCGCTGCTGATGATCGCCAGACCTGAGTTTCAGCCGGAAAGGAAGGACTGGGCGTACCACAGTTGACAATTATACAATCGGTATTGTGCGAGAATTCAAAAGCCATACAACTTGCGCATGCTTTCGTGGAAACCTCTCCTTTTGGAGCTTCCCCCACATCCAGCAGCAGGATGGATTTTCCCATGGTCATTCTTTGAAAGCCGGATGCACTGGCTTCTGAAAGTGCCTCGCTACTGTTTTCGTCATATCGAAGGATTGTAACGACAAGGTCATGTTCTACGACACCGCTACCGTTAAAGCGTGCAAGATTTCCATCCCCCATTCGGAACATGCGCAATGCAGGTATCATTCGATCTATTGCCCGTATCAACTCTTCAGGAGGCACAATATCCCGTGTCTTGCATCCCTCTCTAAGTGGAAGGAGGAGAGCGAGAATTTCGACAATCGCAGTAGGGTTGCGTGAAATATGAACACCGTCAGCCAGGATTTGACGATCCAGTTCCTGGCCGAGCCGGGAGAGCGAACCCTGAAGCACCTTGTTCTTAAGGGGTTGGCAAACAAATGCGTAACCAAGCGCAATATTGGCCAGTAATCTCGGCATTCCATCGGCCACATTACTCACATGTCTTCTCAAATACCGGATATGCGCACCAATCTGACGCATAAACTGACGATAAAACTCATGTTCCGCACCCGATGTAATAACGATTGAATGGCACAACCAGTAGATCAACCGGTAAGAAACAGTCTCGATATTCCAGACAATATCGCTCTTTGCGTTACTATGATTTTCAAGCCAGTCCTTTACCAGAGCTCTAGCGAAATTACCCGCCAAAGCATCAGAACTCGCAGACAAATGTCTCAGCCAGCCGAAGGAGTGGAGCGCTGCCACCATCGCGTCATCATCAAGATGCACTTGAAACAACTCTTTGCCCGCAGTTTCAAGCCTGCGGTCAGCGATATGATAGCGGCCGTTGTAAAATTCCTGGACGAGTGTAGGGTCAGCGGTACGTAAGTCCTGAGGAGCAATCTCCAATTGATCTGGAACATAAGTTGAAAAGCCGGTGAGTGATGTCATACCGGAATAGGACTTACGCTTAACATTGCGCACACCCTTGCCAACCGCCAAAGCAAGGATTTTAGGTTTATCCAAGATGGACATAGTCGTTATGTCATACCCTCCAACGCCAAAAAGCTTAAAGTTTTCCTCGACAATATCAAGGTCTTAAGCCCCTCCACCCTTTTTACCTTAGATGGAATTCGGAAAATACCAAGGCAGCCGGGTCATTTTTTAACAAATCTGCAGGCAAAAAATCCATCTAACCCACCCAATTTTGGATTTTCTTCGTTGAAGCTGTGATGAAGCAGCGTTCGAACAGCTCCTTGCCCGTTAACCGAATCACTCAATCCACCTATCTCCTCCGGATAGATTGGATCAAGACTTAGCGCTTCCAGTTCGCTTTGACACCGTGCCAACAGGTTTTCTCCCTCTTGCTTGAAAAGCGAGCAGTTAGAGAAAACAAAGACCCCGTCAGTGCGAACAAAATCCATTGCCTTTTTGATCAAGCGAAATTGGAGTTCAGCAAGCTCCGTCACTTCGTTCCTGTCTCTCACCCACATCACATCAGGATGCCTACGAATGGTACCGGTTGACGAGCATGGCGCATCCAGCAAAACAGCGTCAAACTGAGATTGAGGCTCCCACTCCAGAATATCGGCTTCCACCAATTGAGCTGACATTTTAAGCCGTTCCAGATTTTGGCCCAGCCTGTTGAGACGTGGTCTTGATATATCCAAAGCAGTCACGTCGTACCCGGCATGGATTAATTGCGCGGTTTTACCGCCAGGAGCAGCACACAATTCAAGCACTCGAGACCCTGGATTAACTTTGATCAAGTTTGCTGGCATGGAGGCAGCAGCATCCTGAACCCACCATTCACCATCGTCAAAGCCTTCAAGAGTATGAACCGGTTTGCTGTCCAGAAGCCGCACTGACCCAGTGGGAAGCACAATGCCGCCCAGTATTTCGGCCCATCGTTGTGGGTCAGATTTTACGCTCAGATCCACAGATGATCGCTTCGAAGCGATTTCTGCCATCTGTCCTAACTTCACACGGCCGTAATCCTTGCGAAGCGTTTGTTCAAACCATTTTGGAAAAACTGAAATCGCTTCAGATTTGGTAAGCAGGTCTTCCTTTTCCCGAACCATCCGGCGCAGTACAGCATTTGATAAGCCACGGAACCGTTTGGTCCGATCATCATTCCCAATCGCTGTGACAGCCAAGTCAACAGCCGAATTATCAGGTATGTCGAGGAAAAGAATTTGCGCCGCTGCCACTAAAAGAGAATGCGCCAGATGCCTCGCTTTCTTGGGGGGAGGCCTATCCATTACTATCTTTAAAACCGCTTCAATGCGGTTCTTGTGTCTCAACGCGGTTACAGCAATTGCACGTGCAAGAGCTTGATCGCGCTCTTCCAAAGCAAGAAATCGTGACACCCCGTGTTGGCGGTCACATAAAGCATCCAGGTTTCTGCTGTCATCAATAACGCGAGTGACCAACATGGTCGCAATCAACCGTGTTTCCAAACCAGGTTTTTTTATCGCCTTGGCTTTCTGGCTGGATGCCTCGTGTTTCTTGGTTTTACTTTGGAGATTATCTCTCACTAACGCCGACCCCAAGGTTGATCATTGTCAGATTGGTCCCAAGGTCCGTTGTTCGGCTCCTCAGCACTTTCTTCGTAATGAGCATCTGACTCATATTGCTGACTGTCCTCATCGGCCCATTGATCAGCCAGGTCAACCAGCGCATCAATACGGTTCTGGGTGTCCGGGTGAGTAGAAAACAGCTTGTCACGGCTGTACTTTCCCAACGGATTGATAATGAACATATGCGCGGTTGCTGGGTTACGTTCTGCCAAATCATTCGGAATTCGAGCCGCACCTTTGGAAATTTTCTCAAGCGCACTCGCAAGCCAGATTGGATTACCACAAATTTCTGCCCCGCGTTTGTCAGCGGCATATTCACGGGTCCGACTGATTGCCATCTGCACCAGAGCTGCTGCCATCGGAGCCACGAAAACAGCGACAAGCGTGCCGATAATACCAATGCCGCGGTCACGACCACCGCCGAAAAACAATCCAAAATTAGCAAGCATGGATATGGCACCGGCAAAAGTGGCAGTGATCGTCATGGTCAGTGTGTCTCGATTTTGGATATGCGCTAGTTCATGAGCCATAACCCCAGCCACTTCTTCCATGGTTAGGGTTTCAAGCAAGCCGGTACTGGCGGCAACTGCTGCATTTTCCGGATTTCGACCGGTTGCAAATGCATTGGGTTGCGCCTGCTCAATGATATATACCGCTGGCATAGGAAGATCGGCCGCTTCAGCCAGTCTGCGTACAAGTTCATAAAACTTGGGCGAATTCGACTCATCAATCTCCACTGCGTTATGCATACGCAATACGGCTTTATCTGAATTCCAGTA
>CAWUJF010000418.1:0-3709 GCA_963922405.1 uncultured Hyphomicrobiales bacterium
TGGCATGGCTGCGGTATTGCTTACTGGCACTTTAAACCGCGTCATGATTTTGGAGTTGGGAGTATCGGCTGCACTTGTATCAGTAATGATTGCAATTCCATTTCTGTTCGCTCCTGCGAGAGCCTTGATCGGTTACAAATCTGACACGCACAAATCCTTCCTTGGATGGAAACGTGTACCATACATATGGTTTGGAACACTAATACAATTTGGTGGTTTGGCGATAATGCCATTTGCACTTCTTGTGCTCCAGTCACAGGCCTATGGCCCAGAGTGGATCGGGCCGGTAGCTGCAGGAGTGGCATTCCTGCTGGTCGGCATTGGCATTCATATGGTTCAAACAACCGGCCTTGCGCTAGCCACAGATCTTGCCGCACCTGATTCAAGGCCCAGAGTAGTAGCACTTGTTTATATGATGCTGCTGGTGGGCATGTTCATAAGCGCAATTGTATTCAGCGCGTTATTGGAAGACTTCTCTCCCAAACGTCTGATTGAGGTCATACAGGGTGCCGCAGCGATCACGATGATCTTGAACGTTATTGCCATATGGAAACAGGAACCAAGACAACCGGAAAGAACGTCACCTTCCTTTGAAAGACCAAGCTTTTTTGAAGCCTGGCAAACCTATCGCAGTCACAAACGAAGCTTTCGCTTGCTTGTGGCTGTTTGTTTGGGAACGGTTGGTTTCTCAATGCAGGATGTGCTCTTGGAACCCTATGGCGGGGAAATTTTAAATCTCAGTGTGAGTCAAACCACGTTCCTCAACGCAATTTTTGCTGGTGGAACGATGCTTGGCTTTGCACTTGCAGCCAGGCTGATGTCGGGCGGGCGTGATCCTTATCGTCTGGCTGCACTAGGAATGATCATCGGTGTGGTAGCCTTTTCGATGGTGATTTTTGCCGCGCCGTTTGATTCCGCAATCCTGTTCAGAACTGGGACGGGATTGATTGGCATGGGTGGTGGTCTGTTCGCGGTAGGAACTCTCATCGCTTGCATGGATATGGCTGAGGATGCCGGATCTGGACTGGCACTGGGAGCGTGGGGTGCTGTGCAAGCATGCTCAGTTGGTTTGGGCCTGGCAACTGGTGGTATCATCCGTGATTTGGTTGGAGGCCTGATTAATAGCAAAGCGTTCGGTGCTTCGTTCACCGACAACGCGCTTGGCTACTCGATAGTCTACCACCTTGAGATATTTTTCCTCTTCATCGCGCTTGTGGCGATCGGTCCGTTAGTGCGGACGATGAACTCGGACAACGAGGAAAATTCTACGAAACATAAAAAACTTGGCCTGGCAGAATTGCCAGGATGAAACTTGGAGAAAGATAATGGTTGAAATTGTAGGAAACATAGATGTCGCACAGGTGGTATTATATGCCTTCTGGATATTCTTTGCTGGCCTCATTTGGTATTTGCAGTCAGAGAGCCGCCGTGAAGGCTACCCTTTGGAAAGCGACCTTGAAGGCAAGTATAATAAGGACCCTTTTATTTCACTGCCGACGCCAAAAACGTTCATATTGCCACATGGAAAGGGTGAGCGGACTTATCCAAACCCGGAAAATCGCGACACTCGTGAAATAAAGGCAGAGCGTACAAGCCCGTATCCAGGTTCTCCACTTACACCAACGGGTAACCCGCTTAAAGATGGGGTTGGTCCCGCAGCTTGGGCCGAACGCCCGGATTATCCTGATCTGGATCCACATGGAAACCCGACCATTCGTCCCATGAGTGTAGCCACCGAATATAAGGTTGCTGAGCGCGATACTAATCCGATTGGCTTGGAAATCATTGCTGCGGATGGACAAGTTGTGGGCGAAGTATCCGACATTTGGGTTGATACAATGGAATCTCTCATTCGCTACTATCAAGTGAAGAAGGGGAAGAGAGAGTTTCTGGTACCAATGCACTTTACTGTTTTGAGAGACCAATTGAGAGGCCGGGACAAAGAGTTTTATGTGCACGCACTTGTGTCTGAGCAATTCAAAGACATCCCGAAAACAGCCGCAAAAGATCAAATCACAATGCTGGAAGAAGAGAAGATCCAAGCTTACTTCGGAGGCGGTTGTCTTTATGCCACACCAGATAGATTGGAACCCCTGCTTTGAGCCACGATGATTTTGAGATAGAGCCAATCCCAGGCTTGCCGGCCAAGTTGCCAAAGGGTGAACACATCGTTTGGCAAGGCAAGCCCGACCGCGGAACGTTTGCACGTGTGGTTTTACACGAACGCAAGATTGTTCTGTATTTCCTATTATTGATCGGTTGGAAGTTTGGTACCGGCATTTATGACGGAGAAACGTTTGCACAATCGCTCTATACGGCATCAACCCTGGCGCTTGGGGCTTTTATCGTTATTGGATTGATCAGGCTTTATGCAAAAGCGGTGGCTAAAACGACTGTTTATACAATTACCAATAAGCGAATTGTCATGCGTTTTGGCGTGGCGCTACCGGTTACGTTTAACTTTCCGTTTGCTCAGATCACTGAAGCTAATCTCAAGCAAGTACAGGATGATAAGGGCACCATCTCGCTAGGATTGAAGGAGCACACCAAGGTTTCATGGCTTATTCTTTGGCCGCATGTGAGGCCTTGGAAACTGGCACATCCCCAACCCTCGATCCGCTTGGTGAGCGATGTGCAGGAAGTTGCAATTTTGCTTCAGCAAAATCTGTCGAAGTTTCATGAAAGTTCAAATCCCGTCACGAGGATTGTTCGGGTAGAGGACAAGCCAACCGTAGACGCAATTCCGTCTGTATCAGATTTAGGTAAACAGGGAGCTTGATGTGACACAACATACAGATCACGAAATCAGGGGCATTCATAGATTGCCATTGTGGGGAGCATTTGGTGTGGCGCTCCTCTCCCTGCTGCTTGTGACTGTTTTTGTAGTCAGTGGAGCAAAGCCGGTGAGGGTAGCTGACTCACCTGTTGTGGCAGAACGCAGTCTAATATTCCGCGATGGCACAAATGGTGCGGTCGTTGTTCGTGACGCTCATAGCCATCGAGAGCTTGTTAGTTTCAATAAGGGCGAGGGCGCATTTGTCAGAATTTCCATGCGCGGTATGACGCGCCAACGCATCCTCAAGCAATTGGATGTGGCATCACCATACAACCTCGTAAAGACTGAACGCGGCAATCTATTCATTGTCGATCCTTTGAGCCTGAACAAGATCAGGGTCGATGCGTTTGGTCCTATCGCGATTAAAAGTTTCAACCAATTTTTAGCAAGAGATTATTCTGAAAAGGGAGCCAAAGGATGATCAATAAACTTATGGGGAGACCCAAAACCATCGATGTAGATTGCACCGTTGAGATCGTAAACACGTTTGAAAGTCTTGAGGCGCATGTGCGCTTTAACGACGGTGCTACTGTCTTTCCAGGCGACGAAGTACTCGTCCACGGAAAACCAATTGAAGTACCCTATGGCGAAAAACAATCGTTTGAACGCAGGGCAACAATAAAGCGTGCAGGCCCATTAGAGCGGCTGTGGACTAAGGCCACAGGCGACTTTGAATTTATGGAGCTTTGTGAGTTTAGCTTTTCGGAGGAAAGACTATGAACGTTCATAACACTGAAATCCGGGCAAAGAAGCCAGTTGATTTAGATTCTCAAAATCAGACAACTAAAGCAGCACATGAAACAACTCTGCTAAACCCCCGTTTTTACACGACTGATTTTGATCAGTTGGATAAAACTGACGTTTCAGGTGTCC
>CAWUJF010000419.1:0-3699 GCA_963922405.1 uncultured Hyphomicrobiales bacterium
AGCGCCCTTGGCGACAGCCTGTCGGGGGAGTCGGGCGCAAATGTGCTGGTGGGCGGATCAAACAAATCCTTTGCCTTGCAGCCGGTCAGTATCCAGACGCAGAAGGGATTAAATGTGGCGGCCGGAGTAACGGAACTGGAATTGCGCAGTATTGAAGGTGAGTAATCATTTGGCTTGCGCTTTTTCCCATTCTCCCCTATAACCCGCCTGCCCGCACAGACACCCTTGGAGGCACTGCGGGCTTGTTGTTTTCTGACACAATCAAAAACAGCAATTCCCGGGTTTCGCCGGGATGCCACAATTTTATAGCAAGAGGCTAAGACTATGAGCGAAGAAAACGTTCTTGAGGGCCAGTTGCGCGAACGAGTAGGCAAGGGGGCCGCTCGGGAACTTCGTCGCAACTCAATGGTACCTGCCGTCATTTATGGCGACAAAAAAGACCCTGTTTCCATTGCAGTTCCATATAAGGAACTGTCCATGAAGCTGCACGGTGGTGGCTTTATGACAAACATCCTGACACTGAAAGTCGGCGGTGAAGACCATAGAGTTCTTCCAAAAGACTATCAGTTGCATCCTGTTAGAGACTTTGTTGAGCATGTGGATTTTCTACGTGTTTCCAAAAACACTGTCGTTACGGTTGAAATTCCAGTTGTGTTCGAAAACGACGAAACTTGCGTTGGTCTGAAACGCGGTGGTGTTCTGAACATCGTTCGCCACGCGGTTGAAGTGAACTGCCCGGCTGATGCAATTCCGGAGAACTTCACAATCGACATCGAAAACTTCGATCTTGGTGACTCAATCAACATTTCATCGGTTACGCTACCGGCTGAAGTGGAGCCAACCATTACGGATCGTGACTTCACTATCGCAACGATTGCATCACCGGCTGGCCTGAAATCTGACGAGGCTGAAGACGAGGATGCAGTCGAAGCAACAGAAGAAGCAGAAGCAACCGAAGAAGAAGGTGGCGAGGAGTAATTATTCCTCAGACGGAAGGGTGTTGTAGTCATGCTGATCATCGCAGGACTAGGAAATCCCGGGGCCAAATATTCAGGCCACCGTCACAATATTGGATTTATGGCGGCGGACGAAATCGTTCGCCGTCATTCGTTTGGGCCCTGGAAATCAAAGCACAAGGCCGAAATCTCTGACGGAACCTTGGATGGTGAGAAGGTTCTGGTCGTAAAACCCCAAACTTTCATGAATGAGTCAGGCCAATCGCTGGGTGAAATCCTTCGTTTCTACAAGGAAGACATTGCCAATCTGATTGTTATTTATGACGAACTTGATCTTGCTCCGGGGAAATTGCGCATCAAAACTGGCGGAGGTCATGGTGGTCACAATGGCATCAAGTCAATCGACGCCCATTGCGGCAAAGATTACCGCCGGATGCGTTTGGGGATCGGACATCCAGGCTCCAAAGAGCGGGTAACCGGACATGTGCTTGGTGATTTCGCCAAGGCGGATCAGGAGTGGCTCGATAAACTTTTGCAATCAATTGCCGACAATGCGCCCCTGCTTGCTCAGGGAAATGACGCCAATTTCATGAATAAAGTAGCCCTGGATACCGGCCAGAATGGCGATAAGCCAAAAGACAAGAAACCTGCCAA
The DNA here is from genome assembly GCA_963922405.1 of uncultured Hyphomicrobiales bacterium. Taxonomy (GTDB): domain Bacteria; phylum Pseudomonadota; class Alphaproteobacteria; order Rhizobiales; family Rhizobiaceae; genus JAALLB01. The sequence goes on from CAWUJF010000419.1 coordinate 1,611, forward strand.
ACAAAAGGGCAAGTCGCATATCCATCAGGCACGCAACAACATTCGGAAAAAAGAAATTCCCAAAAGAGGCCCGATGGCAGATATGCTCAACAAACTCTTTGGCGATAAAGAGTGATGCCCTGCCCTTGCGGATCAGGTCTGGAATATGATGATTGCTGCGGTCGGTTTCATTCAAACAAGGCATTTGCACCAACTGCTGAAAGCCTGATGCGTTCGCGATACTCTGCTTTCGTTAAACAGGAAATTGCGTATCTGAAAGAAACCACCTGGCCAGCGCGTCAAAAACGGTTTGACGAAGCAGGTTATCTGGACAGAGCTGAAAACAGCATTTGGCTTGGTCTGGAAATTCTGGAGACAGTCGACGGACAGGAAGAAAATTCAAACGGTACCGTCACTTTTCTCGCCAAATCAATGGTGGATGGCACAGTTCACGAACAGCGTGAGAGAAGCCTCTTCAAGAAAAAGGCCGGTCGCTGGTATTATGTAAAGCCGGTTGAATAGCAGTTGATCATACTTCGGAGCTAGTCAGCAAATTCATAAGCATACGGCTTCTGTCCTTTGGTTCGATCCCTACGTTTGCGATCTTCCGAGCAAGCCCTAAAAGTGGCTACTTTGTCAAAAGGTTGCAGATCAAGATCTGCTTCAAATTCCGCATCTTCCGGTCCGTCCGGAAATGCGCGAAAATAAAGCTCTTCCATCCTTTCAAAATAGGCGGCACTGGACCGGTTAAGCTGTTCTTCAAGATACTCCTTTTCAGAACCAATTTCGGCTGCAGCAACAAGCATGTATTTGCCATCGCAGGCCTTGTAGCCGAATTCCTTGATCAACCAAGATCTCAGGGTGACTATGTGTGCCGCGCCGTATTGCACGCCAATAACATGCTTGCTTTTGGCATATTTTCTTATTTCTCCGGCAAGCACCTGTTGCAGATATTCATCCCTTGCATGTTCAACATAATGGGCAAATGTTCTTGCATGCCCAGCCAGGAATTCAGGCAAGCCAAGCTCATCGATTGCTGAGGTGAAATCTGTATCAACTTCTGCTTTCCCAGAAGAACCTGAAGCAACGAGTGTTTTTCGATCTATGAATGGCCAGGCAAGTAACCCGGCGCCCAGCGCAAAGAATGCAGACAAGGACCAGAACCATTTAGGAACGCTAGAAAGTGCACGTTCCGTTCCTTTTAGACCCAGGTCTGCACGAATGTACTTCACTTCCCGGACAAATTTTGGAAAATCAGAGTAGGGAATTGTCTTCCAGACAAATGTTTGCGGACCATCCGAACCCTCTTGAACTATGTCTGACTTTTCAGATTCATCACCTGCAAATGATGGATTGTTCCCACGATCACCTTGCACTGCCAGCCTCATGCGCTTTGCACTTGCAAGCAAACGATAAAATGTAGTGAGGATCCCACGAGTATTTAGGAAAGCACCTTCATAAAGCGCCACATCACATGAAGCTAGCTCAAGCTTCATTGCATGGAAATACTCTTCCTCTCCAATGTGTATCATTGGAATAAGTTTTATTTTTGGATATTTTCCTTCTGGATGATCAAGTTCTTGAATGTATGTCCAGATTCCTTTTTCATCATATACATTTATCTTTTTCATATATATTATATAAGTATCATCAGACACGAATTTAATATCAAAAATTGATAATTATTAATTTGGTTAAAAACTGTCTATTTCTAACAAATGAACTTACAAACCAGCACTTGCGCTAAGCACTGCCTTCCACTACATCATGCTCAACCAATAGACCAATTTATGAGGCCCCTTCCATGGGATTTAAATGTGGAATTGTCGGGTTGCCAAATGTGGGCAAATCCACCCTGTTCAACGCGCTAACGAAAACTGCAGCTGCGCAAGCTGCAAACTATCCTTTCTGCACGATTGAACCGAACACGGGTGAAGTGAACGTCCCTGACACCCGTTTGGATGAAATCGCCCAAATTGCAAGCTCCAAGGAAATTATCCCAACCAGGATTTCCTTCGTGGATATTGCTGGCCTTGTTAAAGGCGCTTCCAAAGGCGAAGGGCTTGGCAATCAGTTTCTATCTAATATTCGTGAGACAGATGCGATTATC
>CAWUJF010000420.1:0-3695 GCA_963922405.1 uncultured Hyphomicrobiales bacterium
CTCTTTCCTTGAATTGCTAATGGTCGTGGCCAGTTCGTCCAGCTGATCACCCATTTGCGTCAGGAGCTGAACCACGCTTCCCGAGCCTGAAGTGCCGGTCAGAGCACCATTTGTACGTTCTTCACTGGCCAGCCGTTTGAAACGCTCTGAGGCGCGTTGAACATCAGGCAAAAGGCTTTGGGCGGATAGAGCCTTTGCATTAGCCTTGTCCAGATCCTGTACATAACCTTCAAGTGTGAGCGCCAGATGTTGTTCTGTGGCTGCAGACCCGGCCAACGCTGCGGCGTTCAACCACGAGGACATGGCAATAATCATTATCGATCCCAGCGCCATAGCGCCGAAAAGGATCAAACGGCGTGCACCATCATGTATTAATGGAATGAATTTCATAAGGTATGTCCAGAAGGCATAGATGCCGACAGAAACCGCTGTCGCGTAAATAACGCTTGCAAAGAAAACCTGTGTTGACGAGCCATCGATAAGGCTTCGAACACCCAGATAAGTATAAACACCACTCGCAACGGATAATATGGCCAGTGCGAAGCGAGACATTACTTCAAGATTCTGAATGCCATCGCGTATTTTGCTTGCGTTATTGGGTTCCATGCCAATCCTGCCCCTAAGATACTCAGTACTGATAGGAACACATTGTGGAGCAAAAATGGTCTGCAAGTCAAAATCATTAAACTTTTATTGAACCTGTTGGACCCGAATATTTTTAACCATAGCCTGTTTTACAATGGAATTCGGACGGTTAGTTATCTAACTCGGCACAGAATAACGCTTGCGAGTGTCAGATGGCTCTGCTATTGCGTTGCGCCAACGCGGAAATGTCTTTCCAGATTGAGCTCTGGCTTAAATAGCTTACTCCGTTTCCAATAAGATAAACCGGTGTCATTAATTGCTTCGCGCAAAGTCGACATATTTAAACACGAACAGGTTTGAAAAATGCAGGTTACAGAAACCCTTAACGAAGGTTTAAAGCGTGAACTGAAAATAGTTGTGCCGAAAGGTGACATGTCCACTCAGATGGATGAAAGACTTGAGCAGCTGAAAGATCAGGTAACACTCAAGGGGTTCCGCAAAGGCAAAGTGCCAATGTCTCATCTCAAGAAGATGTATGGCAAACAGGCAATGTCTGAGGTTGTGAACGACTACATCACGAAAAGAACAGCAGAAGTTCTCAAAGAACGTGAAGAGCGTGCTGCACAGCAACCAGAAATTTCCATGACAGAAGATGAGAAAGAAGCTGAAGAGATTCTTTCTGGCAATCTCGATTTCGAATTCTCCATGTCATACGAAGTTATGCCTGAAATCAATACACCGGAACTTGAGAAGCTTTCACTTGTTCGCCCTGTTGTGGATGTGAGCGACAAGGAAATCGATGAGCAGATCGAAAAAATTGGCGAATCAATGATTCCTTATGAAGAGAAAAAGGGTAAGGCAGCCAAAAAAGACCGTGTCACCATGAACTATCTTGGCAAGATTGACGGCGAAGCCTTTGACGGTGGTGCAGACAACGATGCCAAGCTGGTTCTGGGCTCAGGAACTTTCATACCGGGTTTTGAAGATCAGTTGATCGGGTCAAAAGCAGGCGATGAAACTGTTGTTAAAGTTAAGTTCCCAGATGAATACGGTGCGACACATCTTGCAGGCAAGGATGCCGAGTTTGAAGTGACTGTTTCTTTGGTTGAAAAGCCAGGCAAACTGGAAATTGATGATGAGTTCGCTTCCAAGCTTGGTATGGAAAACGTGGAAAAGCTGCGTGAAGCGGTTCAGGGCCAATTGGTTCAGCAATTCAGTGGTCTAAGCAGAACACGCGTAAAGCGCCAGGTGCTTGATCAACTGGATGAGAAAACAGAGATGGAACTGCCTTCCAAGATGGTTGAGCAGGAATATGATAACATCTGGAACCAGATGAATGTTGAGCTTGAGAGAGCTGGTAAATCTTTCGAGGATGAAGGAACCACTGAAGAAGAAGCCAAGAAAGAATATCGTAGTCTGGCAGAACGTCGTGTAAGACTGGGCTTGGTGCTTGCTAACATCGGTGAAACCGCAGACGTGGAAGTGACTGAAGAAGAAATGCAAGCTGCGGTTTATCAACAGCTTCAACAATATCCGGGTCAGGAAGAGCAGGTTTTGAACTACTTCCGTGAAAATCCGGATGCAGTTGCTGGCCTTCGTGCTCCACTGTATGAAGACAAGGTTGTTGATTTCATCGTTGAGAAGGCTGAAATCAAGGAAGAAACTATTACCAAAGATGAATTAATCAAACTGGTTGAGGAGGACGAAGAATAAGCTTCTTCCTCTCCGAATTAGATTAATTTCAAAATTCCATTAACCCTGCAGCCATGCGGGGTTTTTTGTTAAGACTCAGGAAAGTTGTTGTTTGTATCGGTTGTGTGGAAAAATGGAAAGTCACAGCATATGCAGTCACAAGCTGACATCACCCCTTTAATTCTCGGCTTGCATGACCTATTTTCCGACAAACATTGCAAAAGATCGCGATTCGAAAAGGCTATTGATAAATGAAAGATCCAATTGATACCTATATGAACCTTGTTCCTATGGTTGTTGAACAATCCAACCGTGGCGAACGAGCATATGACATTTTTTCACGGCTTTTGAAGGAGCGCATCATCTTCATAACAGGGCCGATTGAAGACCAGATGGCGTCTTTGGTGTGCGCCCAGTTGCTTTTCCTCGAGGCAGATAACCCCAGTAAAGAAATCAACCTTTACATCAATTCGCCTGGTGGCGTTGTTACCTCCGGCATGGGAATATACGACACCATGCAGTTCATTAAGCCTGCAGTTTCAACGCTTTGCATCGGTCAAGCTGCCTCAATGGGTTCTCTGTTGTTGTGTGCTGGTAACGAAGACATGCGGTTTGCATTGCCTAACGCCAGAATTATGGTTCATCAGCCATCCGGTGGCTTCCAGGGCCAGGCTTCAGACATTCAACGTCACGCAGAAGACATTATGAAGATGAAACGCCGCTTGAATGAGGTTTATGTCAAACATACGGGTCAGGATTACGAGACCATTGAAAAAACGCTCGATCGCGACCACTTTATGACCGCCGAAGAAACAAAAGAGTTCGGAATCATCGACAAAGTGATTGAGCATAGAGAAATTAACGAAGAATAGAGGTGATTCTATTTGTTAAGTCTCTGTGAATGTTTTATGACGTAGAATGGCGCCAGAAACTTTGCAGAGGGGCCTTGTACCTAGGCTATTTAAGTGCTTGTTTTGTTAGTTGAGTATTTTGTATTACGCATGTGTGATTTGCGAGTTATAGGCTGGTTACACTAACTAAAGGGTAGATTGTCACGAGTTTTTCCTGACAAACACAATGACCTGGTAAGGATTGTTTATGAGCAAGATTTCCAATTCCGGTAGTGGTGGAGATTCAAAAAATACACTTTACTGCTCGTTTTGCGGTAAGAGCCAACATGAAGTTCGCAAACTGATTGCTGGTCCGACCGTGTTCATATGCGATGAGTGTGTTGAACTTTGCATGGACATTATCCGTGAGGAAAATAAGTCCTCGATGGTTAAGTCTGGTGAAGGTATCCCGACACCTCAGGAGATTCTCGAAGTTCTGGACGATTATGTGATTGGTCAGGCCCATGCCAAGCGTGTGCTTTCAGTAGCTGTTCACAATCACTACAAGCGCTTGAACCATGCTACAAA
>CAWUJF010000421.1:0-3680 GCA_963922405.1 uncultured Hyphomicrobiales bacterium
TAAGCATGTTGATCCTGGCTTTTCTGGTAAATTCGACCAGTTCGGCAACATTTCCCAGTTTAGGGTAACCTGCTACAATATCCGGGGATCGATCATCCGTACGATCATCAAAAATTCCGCAAATCCTAATTTCAGAATTGGCATTGGCTTCCATGGTCTGAATGAGTTCTCGAGCGGATTCTCCACCTCCAACGATAATTGCCCTGCGTTCCAGCCTTCCATCTTGCATCAAGGTATTCACACGAAAGCTGACAAAAAACCGCGTAATGATGAGATAAATCATACTCAGCACATACCAGGTAACTAGCCACTCGATATTTATGTTATCAGAACCAATAAGCATGAAAGCAGCAATGGTCGAAACAATGACTGCCATGGTCAGTGCTGCAAAACTCTTGAAGAAGGAAGTTGTAAAGCGCCTCAATGTGGATGTTAGATAGCCATCGATGCCCTGACAAAAACCGACGGTCAGAAGCGCGCTCAAGAAACTGGCGCCAACAAACCAGGCTGAATTCAAACCAAAAGGCCACATATAGATAAATGCTGCGATTAATCCGCAACTGGCTAAGCCTATGAACTCTGAGATCCGCATAAAGCCGGAAACGAGGAATGGTGAAATTGATCCAGATTTAAACTCTTCTGCCACTTGCGCAGCGAGATCGTTTAGTTCCACAGCCCGTTCTGGAGAGATTTTTTCTTCGGCGACGGCTTTCTTCATGTCCTCCCGTGAGAAACCATTGCCAATATCTTTCAGCGTTAGCGTCATAGTCCCGATTATCCCAATTATTTTATGGAATATTCATACGTGAAATTAGCTAACAATTGTTGCCGCTGTAGCAATTTGAAGCAAAACTTTGCTGCTATGATAAATGAGCAGTTAACGCAAGAAACGCAATTTTAAGTAACCTGTCTGAGGTACATTTTTTCCATGTTTTGAGCCATAACTTCGAGCGAAAACCGCTCTTTCAAAGAGCTTTGCATTTTTCTGGCTTTTTCAAACAGATTTGTGTCTTCCAGAGATTTGATCATAGCCAGCGCCAGCGCATCCGCATTTCCCGGTTCAACAAGTTGATCACTTTGATCGGCAAAAATCTCCGGAATACCACCCACATTAGTCGCAACTATCGGCTTTACTGCTGCAATCGCTTCCAGGACCAGATAGGGCATGGATTCAGCACGAGAGGGAACGACTACAATATCGGCAAGCTGGAAAGCCTCCCTTGCAGGCATGGCATTTCTAACCGTGACAGCATTCTTTAGCTCGAGTTTTTCGATCTGATCGTTATATTTTTGCTCATCAGGGCCATCACCCACAAAATAAGCTCTGATATCTTTCGCCGTTTTGTCTCTCACCACTTTAAGCGCATCCAGAAAAACATCCGGTCCCTTAAGATCGCGTTTCATCCCGATATAAAGAAATTCCACCGCTTCATCAGCAGTTCCGACAGGCTCAAACTCTTCTGATGGCAGTCCATTAAATACAATTTCCTCGCTACATCGCGGCACTCCCACCTTTTCATGATATGCTTTGCGCTCATAATCACTGACAAAAACCAGGCTGGTTGTATAAGGCTCCAGAAACCGCTCGGCAGCAAAAAATATCCTGCCCTTGAGGGATTTTGCATCATAGTGCATCGCACCGCCATGTGGACAGTAGAAAGTCTTGACGGACTTGGTGTTGCTCCGCGCCAAATAGGTGCCGAAACGGCCGTAAACGCCGCCCTTCGCACTGTGAGAATGGACAATATCCGGTGCGATCTGTTTCAGGATTTTTCTGGTTTTCAGCAATGCGCTGAAATCACGGGGAGTGATAGACCGTGACATTGCTATGCGATGAAGCCCCAAACTCAATTGAGGTTTTATGATCTCAAACAAGGCGTCTTCATAGTCGCCACCCGTTGTGCTGTCGCAGATGATACCCACTTCATGCCCAGCCTCACTTTGCGCTTTCACCAGATCACGCACATGGCGGAATATGCCGCCAACGGGGGAGCGGAAGCAATGGATGATTTTCACGAGTGCGCTCCTAGAATAACCGTTCGCGAACCGCGATGGTGTCACCAGGAAGAATAGGATCACTGATAGGAACACGTCCGGTGATGATTTCGCCATTTACATTCCGGGTAACATCAGCATCGGCTTGTTGTGCCCGGGCAGTAAATCCACCGGCAATTGCAATCGCAGTTTGAACAGTCATACCAGGGACGTAAGTATATTGCCCGGCTGTTCCCACTTCTCCCAATATGAAGAATGGGCGATATGTGGCCACTTCAACTGAAACATCCGGATTTCTCAAGAATCCATTGCGCAATCCAGCTGCAATCAAACCTTCCATTTGCTTTGGCGTTTTTCCGCGCGCTGCGACAGAACCGATGAGAGGTAGTGCTAGATGACCGCCTTTGTCCACTTGATAGGTGTTCGTCAGATCTTCCTGAGAAAACACAGTTACGCGCAATACATCACCTGAATCAAGCGTGTAAGGTTGTTTCAACGCTTTATGAAATGCAGGGTCCAGCGGCTTGTACGCCGCGCAGGAAACCGCAAAGACAGCTAATATTAATAAAGCTGCTGCTCGCCAGAAAACTCCGAACTTTACAACCGGCATTTCATTTGTCCCATGGTTTGACGTGATACGTATTCGCCGCATTAAACAATCATTATGGTTAATGCCGGGTAAAAACGGTCCAGAAGCCCGCATTGAATTCATTCGATATTTAATCTGCAAAGCCCATTTTTTAACTCATTAGTTACCATGTTCGTTCATTCTTGTGGCAAAGGCGCAGAGGCGTCGATTGGCGCGTGGAAGATCGACAGGAGTAATTGAATGTCCGCCCATGAGGTACTGACTAGGGACGATGACATAGATGTAATCGGGTTATTCGCTGCGTTGAAACGTAAATGGTGGCTGATAATGCTGGTGACTGTTATCGCTGCCGTTGGCTTGTTTATGAGCCTTTCTGCGGTTTCACCCAGATATCTTTCCGAAGCGCGTATCGCCATTCTCAATAACGAATCTTCATTTACTCGCAGCATACGTGATACAGGGCAACAATTTAACAATGAACGCTTGGGAGAGCAGGCGGTTCTTACTCAGGTAGAAATAATTTCTTCAGACAAAGCGGCTTTGCGAGTCATTGATGATCTCGAGTTGATGAAGCTAAAGGAATTTGGAGGGAAGGGATTTTTTGATCGCCTGATCGACGGTCTTTTGGGTAAGGACCCAGACAATTTCGATCTTGATGCAACTACAGATGAAGGCGAAAAACGCGATATTATGAAGCGTCGGGATTCCGCGCTTTCGAAGTTTAAAGACAAACTGGATGTTTACGCAGTCGAAAAGACCACGATTATTGTGATTGAGTTCTGGTCGCACGATCCGGATCTGGCGCAACTTCCTGATCGTCCTGGTGGGTCTGGTCTTTGCGCTGTGGCTCTCCGGGCTCTTTGGGGTCATGTGGGCCGTGCTGATCATCGGACTGGTGATCCCGGGGCTGGGTCTGATGCGCGCGTGGATCGACCACTTTTTTGATCAGTCGACCGCCGCCCTTCACGCTGATCATATGGCCGAGGCGCAGGCCGTGCTGGACGCCTTTGCCGAGGCCGAGGGGAGGGGCGAAGTCGAAGAGGGTGAACCGCAGCCGGAGGTGCCTGAATTCGCCGATCCTTATGCCACGACGCGG
>CAWUJF010000422.1:0-3668 GCA_963922405.1 uncultured Hyphomicrobiales bacterium
AAATCAGATTATGAACGCGACGGATATGTGTCTGGCGTCAGGCTGTTGCCGGAAGAAGACGCGCTCAATCACCGTGCGCGACTGGAGGATGCCAAAGCGAAAATCGGCAACATGCATTATAAATCGAAAGCGCATACGATCCTCAACTCGCCGCTGGAACTTACCACCATGCCATCAACGCTTGATATCATAGAGCAAATGATAGGACCGGATATTCTCCTCTACAACGTTACCTATATTATCAAGGAAGCAAACTCCCCAAGCCATGTAAGCTGGCATCAGGACCTTACCTATTGGGGATTGAGCCATGATGATCAGGTTTCCATGTGGCTTGCACTGTCTCCGGCAACTGCACAATCCGGATGCATGCGCATGGTGCCAGGAAGTCATAAGGACGGTGTTTACAAACACGTGCCCACCGAAGACGAAAACAATGTTCTGCTTCAGGGGCAGACCATATTCGGCATTGATGAAGATAAATCCGTCATGTGTCCGTTGAACCCTGGTGAAGCATCCTTCCATCACGGATGGACATTGCACGCCTCTATGCCGAATGAAAGCAACGACCGGAGAATTGGGCTCAACATCCAATACATCGCTGCACATGTGCGCCAGACCAAGCATGATCTGGATACGGCAATGCTGGTCCGAGGCGAAGATCGCTTCAACAATTTTGCCAAGGATATCCCGGCCCAAACTGATCTTGATCCTGCTGCCATCGCGAGACAGGAAGAGCTGGATGCGCGTCATGTGGAGATCGCAGGCCAGGCCTGACCCTCCTCATCCGTGTTCGTGCAGTAACCAGCTTCCTTTACAATTTGTTAAGCATCTGAAAGCAAAAAATTTTTCTTAAAGGAAATAGTGGCGAAGCTTTGGCATAATTACTGCATTAAAATTCTGAACTTAATACAGAAATTCACAGGGACGGTAATTATGCGGGAAAAAACAACCGGCAATATTATTTCTGATTGGCAAGACCACTACCCAGAGCTTTTCAGCAAACACTCATTGAAACTTCGTCATACGCTTCACCGGTCAAAACTCTTCACCGACAAAGCGCTAGTGGAATTGCTCGAAAATGCACCTCGCAAGAATTATAACGTCACGACCATGGACAAGCGCGAGCACAGCCCGACGATTAAACGCGAGGGCCAGTTCGGTGACTTGAGCGGAAAGCAGATCCTGCAGGCTGTTAAGAAGGGTAGCATCTGGATCAATTTCCAGGACCCGCACGAAATCAAATCGGAATATGGCGACCTGTTGGCTGATATGTACGCAGAGTTCGAAGCGCGCGTTCCGGGCCTGAAAACCTTCAAACACAAAATGGCAATTCTGATTTCCTCACCAAATTTGAAAGTCAAATACCATTTCGACATTCCCGGGCAGACCCTTTGGCAGATCAGAGGACACAAACGGGTTTATGTTTATCCGCCCACCGCACCGTTTCTTTCTCAAAACGAGCTGGAAAAAGTGGTGATCAACGAAGCCCATGAGACAGATCTGAAATATCAGCCCTGGTTTGATGATCATGCAGAAATCTACGAATTGCAGGCAGGTGACATGGTCCATTGGCCATTAAACCATCCCCATCGCGTGGAAAACCATGATGATCTGAATATTTCCATTGCCACCGAGCATTGGACTTCAGAACTTCGCAAGTCTTATGCAGTGAACTACGCTAACGGCATGATGCGGAAAGTTGGCCTAAACCATCTATCCATGGCAACCGACACAGCCGGCTTTTACCCTAAAGCTGCACTGGCAGCTGGTGTGAAATTGTCTGGTATCCAGAAACGAAACGCGAAACCATTCCACATCGACTTCGAGGTGGATCCAAAATCGCCCGATTGTGTTCGGGACATAGAACCTTTCGAACACCGCAACTAAATCGAACCAGGACAGCAAAATGGCTGCAACGGACACATCTTATTTCAGGGCGGAAACTGAAGGCATCAGCTTTGGCAGGCGTCAGGACGATGTATTTCAACTCCCGGAATTGGGAAATGTTGAGAACCTCTCATTTCAAGCTCTGAAATCACCTGAAGATATCCGCAGCCTTGAGAGTGAATGGTTGGAGCTTGAAGAAGCGAGCAGCGGCGCCACGTTCTTCCAATCCTGGTCCTGGAACCTGGAGTTCATAGATCATCAAAAGCAAAATGAGGATTTTGAACCCTTTGTTCTGATCGCCCGCAAGAGTGCAAAACTGATTGCCCTGCTGCCGCTGGCGCTCCATAGAAAGCGCAGGGGTTCTTGTTTGACCGGCCTGTGTGAACCTTATCAGCAATATACTGAAGTGCTCAGCCTTGACCGGATGCCGCTGGGATACATTTTTGAAAACTGGCTCGACCTCATCAAGAAATCGAAAGTGGATTTCATTCACCTCGGTCAGGTCCGTTCAGACAGCAATCTGTATGCAGCAATGAATGGATTGGTCCAACCTTCAGGTGAGCAGGATCAGGCGCCTTTCATTGATTTTACCGGCTGGGCAGATTTTGAAGCTTATCATAAATCGTTAAACTCAAAGACACGCAAAAACATGCGTAACGCCTTGAACAAGTTACGGAAATCCGGAAATCTCGAACATGGCATTTTTGATGACGGACCGGAATTTGCCAATTTGATCACACGGATTTTCGATGGACGCGTGGCTTGGCTGGAACGGATGGGCCTCACCTCAAGAGCCTTCAACGACGACGACTTTTCGAGGTTCATGAACCGCTTGAAAGACTGCAAGCAGGTTGGCCTCGAACCCCTTGGAACAAGTCTGACACTGGATGGCACACCCATCGCAGAACAACTCGGCTTTGTTTATCAGGGTTGCTACTATGCCTATATGTCCACCTGGAATACGGACTTTGAGCATGTGTCACCGGGCAAATTGCATCTGGGTGAGATTATCAAGGCTTGTTACGACCGGAATCTTGATAGCGCAGATTTCATGATCCCGGCCGTACCCTACAAATTCACATGGGCTAAAGATGCCGTTAACGTACAGGATTTTGTATATCCAATCAGTCTGCGTGGCCGCCTGTACAACGAGCTATGGCTGAAATGCCTGCGACCTGTCGCCAAGAGGGTGTTGTACAAACTTTCCCCTCAAATACGCTCTCGCATCTTTGAATTGATCAAGAAATAACTACGCCGTCAGCTTTATGTTCCGCAGTTCCTGAACACGCATATGGGCGGCCCGCACTTCGATCACCTCTATGATTTTCTCCAGAAGCAGCGATGAGCGTACCGGCTTCATCATATGTGCCTGGATACTGAGAGAAGAGAAGTGCTCTCCCCCTTCCATCTGATCAACAGACGTCACCATAATAATTGGCACGGTATTGTAGCGGTCGTCACTACGGACGGCTTGAGCAACCTCCGCTCCGTTCATACCCGGCATCTGATAATCAAGGATAATACAATCAGGTTCCATGTTCTGACTTCGCATCGCTTCCAATAACTCAAGCGCCTTTCTGCCTGATTCAACGGCAGCGCTATCGAATTGCCAAGCATTCATATTTTCAAGCATGATCGCCCGGTTAACCTCATTATCATCGACGATCAGAATGCGGGCACCCGACACATCCACCGGCACATGACGGCGCTTGGCCCGGTTACCGTGTACCGGCAGTATGATCTCGAACCAGAAGGTCGACCCTTCACCCATCTCGGATGTA
>CAWUJF010000423.1:0-3664 GCA_963922405.1 uncultured Hyphomicrobiales bacterium
TCCCGATCGACCAAATTTTCCAAAGAGATAATGTCTGACCTATTACATAAAATGTCTGTTGGAAATTAGGCGCAGCTTTTGGCTGAAAGTGTGGCTTCGCCCATGGCAAGTCGTTGATCGTTACCGGTGTTTTGTCTGGAAACCGATTCTACATAATCACCTACCGCTTGAAAACGGTTATTGTCCATCCCTGATGCAATCATGACAAGCGTTACCGGGCCAACCTTCCAAACTCGAATTTGTCCTGGTTTATCCGGAACAGCCAATTCTGCTTCCGAATAGTAGATTGTTAAACGACAACCTTTAAGGCCGCGGTAGTGAAACACTGCTTCCGGCCGCTCGCTATTGCCCACATGTTGATCAACCAGATACAGGCGGGCTTCTTTGAGATCTGGAACACCAAACTCTGTGGATGTGGCAAATGACACCAATCCAGGCGATTTCGAAGGTTCAACTATATAGTGTTTTTCTGAAAAATGCTGGTGCCAGGCTAGCACGCTTTTGGGATTTTTCTCTCCGTAGATTGCAATTCCAAAATACAATAAGGATGCAAACCCAATTGTGATGAGTAATGATGCTGCTATCGCAGTTGGTCGCCAGCGTTGAACTGATTCTGAGCGAGGTAAGTCAAATTCATCCAAAGCGTCAGATCTCAATGACACTACTTGATTTTTCAGATTCTGAATTTGTTCATAAGCGTCCGCCAGATGCTGGTTCTCGGCTATCTCAAGTCGTAGTTCCGCAGCTTCCATGTTATCAAGCTCTCCATCCACCAAGGCGTTAAGCTTTATCAATTCTGCTTCTGTAATTGTACTTCTACTCATAGAATTTACTCATAACCTTTTGGCACCACGAATTGGCCGGACTTTTGAAAGCTCCAGTTTTTCCATCAATTCTGTACGTGCTCTGCTAACGCGACTCATCACCGTACCTCTTGCTACGGCGAGTGTTTCGGCCACTTCGTCATACTTGAAACCCATAATATCGATCAAGAATAGAACTTCCCTATGATCGTCTGACAATTGTGAAAACGCATCTCGAACAACCAGCTTTTCAATTTCGTTGAACTCAAAATCGCTTTTCTCACTTAATAAACGTTCCTGCTCTGCAGAATATTCCAAACGAACTTTGGCTTTCCGCAAATTATCGATATGCAGGTTACGTAGCATTCGAAACAGATAGCGTTTGGCGTCATCATGTTGTTTAGGAATTGCCGCACCAGAAAGCACTCTTAGATTAATTTCCTGCACAAGATCTTCCGCAACAGTTTGATCCCGGCACAACGTACGTGCATAGGCTATTAGTTCACTTTGGAACAGAAGTATATTTTGACGCTTACGAAACATAACACCAAACAACGAATACAAAATCTGGTTCATCGCAATGATATCTTAGGATCGATGCAAACTTTCAGATCATTTTCTCGTTTCTGCATACCGACCAGTTTTTAGTTCGTAGTGCGTTTGGGTAAACGCTTAAGTGTGTTCATTTCGCGAGTGCCATTGAAACCAATGAAAATCCGACAAACTACTTGTTTAATTCGTTTTGAATCCGATAAATAGACGCACTAAAAAATAAGAAAGTTTGTGTACGTGCTGTTCCCATCTCCCCCACCCTATTCTTCACAACGTTCGGCTGCCATGGCAGACAACATGGTCGTTTGCTCTCAGCCTCTTGCTGGTCAAGCTGGACTAACAATGCTTGCCAAGGGCGGCAACGCTGTTGATGCTGTTATTGCTGCAGCGATTACTCTTACTCAAGTGGAGCCCACTGGAAACGGTCTTGGTTCTGATGCGTTTGCAATTGTCTGGGACACAGAAAATTTGCATGGTTTGAATGCCTCTGGACGGTCTCCAGCTGCATGGACTCCTGAACGATTTGATAAAATGGGCGGGATACCACAACTAGGATGGGACACGGTGACCGTCCCCGGTGCTGTGGGGGGTTGGGCGGAACTCCATAAGAAATTTGGCAAATTGCCATTTGAGACGCTTTTTGAACCGGCAATCCGTTATGCGGAAAATGGATTTGTGATTTCTCCGATCATTGGAAAACTTTGGGGTATTGCAGCAGGTAAACTGCATGATCAGCCGGGTTTCGCTGATCACTTCATGCCAGATGGCAAAATTCTTAAAGCTGGTGACCGCTTTAAAAGCCAAAATGCGGCGAATACGCTTAGATCAATCGCAGAGTCGTATGGCGAATCTTTCTATCGTGGAGAGCTTGCTGAGAAAATTGCTGCTAACGCCAAACTTCACGGTGGATTGATGACTGAGCAGGACTTGGCCAGTAATGCGCCAGACTGGTGCGGCACTGTATCTCAAGGTTTTGATCATTTCACCCTCCATGAAATTCCTCCAAACGGACAGGGAATTTCTGCATGTATGGCATTAGGTATGCTTGCGCACACGGGTATCCGCGATTTTGGTCCGGAAGACCCCAAAGCGATGCACCTGATGCTTGAAGCTGTTAAATTGGCCTTTAGCGATGCTGCAGCTTATGTTGCAGATCCCGCTCATATGCACGATGTGGGTGCTGATGCTTTATTAGATCCAGGTTACCTTGCCGAACGTGCCAAACTGATCGATCCTGACAGAGCACAAGAGTTTGGTCCTGGACAACCGGGCAGCGGTGGTACGGTGTGTCTTTCTGCAGCCGATGCAGATGGAATGATGGTTTCATTTATCCAATCAAATTTTGATGGATTTGGATCTGGCGTTGTTGTCCCTGAAACCGGCATACACCTACAAAACCGTGGATGCGGTTTCTCCATGCAAGACGGTCATCCTAATCAGGTCGCAGGACAAAAGCGCCCATTCCATACTATTATTCCTGGGTTCTTGATGGGAGAGAAAGATCCACTGATGGCTTTTGGAGTGATGGGTGGCATGATGCAGGCACAAGGCCATGTGCAAATGGCGTTGCGGACACAAATTTGGGGTCAGGATGTGCAAACAGCCGCAGATGCACCCCGTTGGCGTTTTGAACAAGGCATGCGGGTTTCTTGTGAAGAATCCATGGATAAGGATATTTTACAAGCGCTCAAAGATATGGGGCATCACGTTGAGATTGAAAAGCCAGACCTCGCTTTCGGTTTCGGTGGAGCTCAGCTTATCCATAAACTGGATGCGGGTGGTTATGCAGGTGGTTCCGATCCACGAAAGGACGGCGGCGCTTACGGATTTTGATGATTGCGATAGCAACACATACCTGTCTGTCTCTTTAGGTATCTGAAGCGACTTTCAGCAGTTTGTTTTTGCCCAGATTCCGCCAGTTGGATTGAATTTATAAATCTCTCCGTGTGCTGCATCAAACCATCTGCCAGTGAGCAATTCTGATAAGCCTTGAATTACTGCGTCATGGCTAATTAATGCAACCGAATGGTTGTTTCCCTGAAGTTGATTGACCTTACCAAGGATCCTTTCACCCCTGTCTAGTAGTGAACTCCATTGCTCGCCGTCATCTGGTAATATTTCCTTCAATTGTTCCTTTCGAGAAATACGATTCTCACGCATAACATCAATTATCGGTTTCCCCTCTAAACTGCCAAAATCACACTCAATCAGCATATCTTCAATTTCGATATCGGCATTTTGACCCTCAAATATCAGCTGAGCAGTTTCGATTGCACGCTTTAATGGGCTGACGAGCACTTTGGTTATTT
>CAWUJF010000424.1:0-3659 GCA_963922405.1 uncultured Hyphomicrobiales bacterium
ACCACTGGCAATTTCACGCGGTGTGAACGATCTATGGACAAGAGGTGGTCTTCAGTACGCACCACCAATCCGTTAATCGGATGATAAGAATTCAGGGCCGGTCTTAGACTGGCCCTGTTTGTATTGGGCCTAATGGCCTGCTTGGTTACAAACCAAAACAAAGATTAGAACCAAGGAATGACATACGTTCTGTAATTCCTGCAGGTAAAGCGTAAACAGGTGAGGGACAATGGCAGTCAGCGATATGCCAACCAGTCATGAGAAGCCGAAGGTAAGGCTTCTTAATGACCCAAAATTTCGATCAATAGCTTTTCAGGTTATATTGGTAATTTTTCTTGCCTGGATCGTCTGGGGTATGATTGTCAATGCGGCGGTAAACCTGACAAATCAGGGTATTGCTTCCGGATTTGACTTCCTGAGAAAACCAGCCGGGTTTGGCCTCAACTTTTCTCCGTTCATAGAATATACGGAAACGTCTACGCTTCTGACGCTGTTTTTTGTTGGTTTGCAGAACACATTGGTACTGGCCATTGTCGGTGTATTTTTCGCCACTATTCTTGGGTTCATTATCGGCGTAGCGAGACTATCCAATAACTGGGTCATCAATCGCATGGCTTATTGCTATGTCGAGGTGATGCGCAACATCCCGCTCTTGCTGCAGATCTTCATCTGGTACAAGGGGGTGGGTGCATTTTTGCCCGCCAAACGAACTCCTGCTGACTTGGGGATCTTGGGGCAGTTGAATGCTGCTGGGCTTTATGCGCCAAAACCTGTTGTCGCTGACGGCGCAGGAATGATTGGCTGGGCTTTGTTACTGGCTGTTGTTGCGACCTGGGGAATTGGTCGATGGGCCAAGCAAAGACAGATAACGACAGGTGAACGTTTCCCGGTGTTCTGGACCGGTTTGGGGCTTATCGTATGTCTGCCGGTGCTTGCCTATTTCATCATGGGACAACCGATCTCTGCAGAATATCCCACAGCTGGTAATTTTGGTCCTCGTGGTGGCATGCAAATTATTCCTGAGTTCATCGCTCTTCTAATTGCACTGGCGACGTACACTGCAGCATTTATCGCTGAAATCGTACGAGCCGGGATTATGGCGGTCAACAAGGGTCAAACCGAAGCTTCCTATGCACTTGGTTTACGTCCAGGACAAACACTTAGACTGAACATCATTCCGCAGGCTATGCGGGTTATCATTCCGCCGCTAACCAGCCAGTATTTGAATTTGACTAAGAACTCTTCGCTGGCTGTTGCGATCGCTTATCCTGATCTGACTGCGGCATTTGCTGGTACGGCGCTCAATGTGATCGGACAGGCAGTTGAAATGCTCGGAATGACCATGCTGACCTACCTCTTCATATCACTGGTAACGTCACTGTTTATGAACTGGTACAACGCGAAAATGTCGTTGGTAGAGAGATAGGAGACAGAGCATGAGTGATTCTAACAATGATTTGAGCTTTGTCCGCAAGGAAATGGTCTCAGCGATGCCACCACCGGTGAATGATACCGGAATTGTTGGCTGGATGCGTAAGAACCTGTTCTCAAATGTGCCAAACACAATTCTGACGCTAATAGGTATTTATCTGCTGTACTTGATTGTACCCGGAACACTCCAATGGGTGTTCTTTGATGCAGTTTGGTCTGGCGATGGCCGCGAGGCTTGCGCCACCACTGCGCAGGGTGGTGCATTGCCAGATGATTGGAAAGCTGCCTGCTGGCCCTATGTGGGGGCTTATTTCAAGCTGTTCATCTACGGCCGCTATCCTGATGCCGAGCTTTGGCGCGTAAACCTGGTACTGTTTATGTTCTTTGCCGGCCTGATCCCGCTTCTGATGCCAACACTGCCTTTCAAGCGTGAAAATCTAATTTTTATGCTGGGTGTTTTCCCAGTGGCGTCTTTCGTACTTCTTTCCGGTGGTAACCTTGATTACAACGGCTTCTTGTTGCCTGACGCAGTGATGTCTCCTTCGTCACTCAAATTCTGGGTCGATTTCCTGATTTTGACAGCGATAGTGGCTGGGCTCGTTTATGCGTATATGAAAGCCACAGACTCTGAACCTACCAAGCCGGCAATTCTGGCGGCGATGGCAATGATTATTCTGGGCGTAATCCTGTTTGTAATGTCGATTGATTTCGGTCTGCAACCCGTTGAAACGTCGCTGTGGGGTGGATTCGTTATGACCCTGGTGATTGCGGTCACTGGTATTGTGGCTGCTCTGCCTCTTGGTATTCTGCTGGCCTTGGGCCGTCGTTCAGATATGCCAGCTGTAAGCCTGTTCAGCGTAATCTTCATCGAGTTCTGGCGCGGTGTTCCGCTCATCACAGTGCTGTTCATGTCTTCAGTGATGCTGCCGCTCTTTCTTCCTGATGGCGTGACATTTGACAAATTGCTGCGGGCTTTGATTGGTGTGGCGCTGTTCTCTTCAGCCTATATGGCTGAGGTTGTTCGCGGCGGGATGCAGGCCATTCCGAAAGGACAATACGAAGGGGCGATGGCTGTTGGGCTAAATTACTGGCAATCAATGCGGATGATTATTCTGCCGCAAGCTCTGAAAATTGTGATCCCGGGCATCGTGAACACATTCATTGGTCTGTTCAAAGATACGACACTGGTCTCTATCATCGGTCTTCTGGACTTCTTGGGAATGATCAATCTTTCCCACTCTGACGCCAGTTGGGCAACGCCGGTACAGGCAATGACCAGTTATGTATTTTGCGCATTCGTGTTTTTCATATTCTGTTTTGGGATGTCGAGATATTCGATCTTCATGGAAGACAGGCTCAACACATCGCACAGGTAGAAGAATGGATACACCAACACAACCTGCACAAATCAATGTGCATATTGCACCCGTCGCCAATCATGCGGCTAACACACAACAACATCGAGTACGAGTGGTTCTGATATGAAGAAAATGGAAGTATCAACAACAGACGTTGCAATTCAAATCTCTGATATGCACAAATGGTACGGCGATTTTCATGTCTTAAAAGACATTAATCTCCGCGTCATGCGGGGCGAGCGTATCGTTATCGCGGGACCATCAGGTTCCGGCAAATCAACAATGATCCGCTGCATCAATAGACTTGAGGAACACCAGCAGGGTTCGATCGTTGTGGATGGAACTGAACTGACGAACGATCTTAAAAAGATCGATGAAGTGCGTCGGGAAGTGGGCATGGTGTTCCAGCACTTTAACCTGTTCCCGCATCTTACTATTCTGGAAAATTGCACGCTTGCTCCAATCTGGGTTCGTAAAATGCCTAAGAAGGATGCCGAAGAAGTTGCAATGCACTTCCTCACCAAAGTGAAGATCCCCGAGCAAGCTCTGAAATATCCAGGTCAGTTGTCTGGTGGTCAGCAACAGCGTGTGGCAATCGCACGTGCATTGTGTATGAACCCTCGCATCATGCTCTTTGACGAGCCCACTTCAGCGCTCGATCCTGAGATGATCAAGGAAGTTCTGGAAACCATGGTTCAACTTGCTGAGGATGGCATGACCATGTTGTGTGTAACCCACGAAATGGGATTTGCACGTCAGGTGGCAAACCGTGTGATTTTCATGGATGAGGGCCAGATCGTCGAGCAAAATGAGCCGGAAGCGTTCTTCACCAATCCGCAGCATGAGCGGACTAAGCTGTTCCTAAGCCAG
>CAWUJF010000425.1:0-3652 GCA_963922405.1 uncultured Hyphomicrobiales bacterium
GAAAATCCTCCTCCTGATCCAATTTCCGATGATGATTTTGTGGAGACACCCAAAGACCTTGCCGTTGAAACCGGCGATATTGCAAAAGCTACCATGATTGGCAGGGCGGCGAGGCTTGAAGTTGCCCGCTGGCGCGAACTTGGGCATCCGTTCGCGAGAATTTCAGATCAGCGCATTACGGCAAACCATCCTGGAAAAGAACTAAAGGTAACGGTTTTTCTGGACCCCGGCCCAAAAGCTGTTTTTGGCAACACAACCGTTGAAGGTGCTGTAAGTGTTGATGCGGATTTCGTTGCCTATATGGCAGGGTTGGAACCGGGAAAAGAATATGATCCAGACGATATTGAACTCGCGGAAAGTCGTCTCGACCGTTTAGGTGTCTTTTCATTGAGAAAAATTGAAGTTGGCAAAACAGTCGATGGAAATGGCGCGGTTCCCATATTGATAACGGTGGATGAAAGAAAGCCCCGTCGCATCGGGATTGGTGCTACTGTTTCAACAACTGAAGGCGCGGGCCTGGAAGCCTTTTGGCTACACCGTAACCTGTATGGACGCGCGGAACGTTTTCGTATCGAAGGTGCAGTCAATGGCCTGGGTGAAACCTTCCAGAGTGATGAACTAGATTACAGACTGGGCTTGACCTACACAAAACCCGGCGTCTTCAACCCTGATACGGATTGGATCAACAATCTCTATGCGCGCAGGGATTTTAATGACACTTTCGATGGTGAAGCCATTGGCGGATCCAGCATGTTGAGCCGCAGATTTTCCGACACGTTAACGGCGTCAGCCGGTGGCTTTGCTGAATACTCCGATTTCACGGATGGATTTGGCTCCCGTACTCTATTTACAGCGGGCTTCATAGCTTCAGCTACTTTCGACAATAGAGATGATAAACTGGATGCTTCGGAAGGAATTCTTGCAAGGCTTGAAGCAAAGCCTTTCCATGAGTTTGAAAGATCAAACACGGCCGCAAGGCTTGAAGCCGAGTTAAGAGCTTATGTCGGCCTTGATCCGAAAAAAGAGACTGTCCTGGCAGGCCGGCTGAAACTCGGATCACTCCTGGGTATCAGCAGACCAGATGCCCCTTCCAACTTTCTGTTTTTCGCTGGTGGCGGAGGTTCAGTACGTGGATTTGATTTTAACAATATCGGCGTTGAAGAGGGCGGAGTAATCACTGGCGGCAGGTCTTTGTTCGAAGGTTCTGTGGAGTTGCGCCATCGGATCAATGACTCTTGGGGTGCAGTGGCTTTCGCTGATTTCGGTTTGGTCGGAGAAGAGAGCTTTATTGACTTTGATGAGGAAGTTCGAGTGGGTGTTGGTGCTGGTGTGCGATACTATACCGGACTAGGACCCATAAGACTGGATTTTGCCGTACCGCTTAATCCGCAGTCTAACGATCCGGATTTTGCGATATTTGCCGGGATTGGACAGGCATTCTGATGCGTAGGTTACTGCTTGGAGCAATTGTACTTTTCTTGTCCGTTTTCGGGGTGATTTTTGCTGTTCTTGGTCAGGATGCAGAAAAGTCTGCATTGATTGAGTATGTGGAAAACCAGATCTCCTCACCGTCCTATCAAATTCGCCTGAACGGTATCAAAGGTACGCTGTCATCGGACGTAAGCTTTGAAAGCATTACCATTGGAGACGAAGAGGGTATCTGGTTAAACATCGAAAAACCCCGAATGGTATGGACCCGTACAGCTTTATTGCGCGGTCGTCTCGAAATTAACAGTCTGGAAGCAGAAAAAATATCATGGCTCCGCAAACCCATCGCGGAAGATGAGCTGCCATCTCCGGAATCTTCAGAGTTTGCATTGCCTGAATTGCCGGTAGCGGTAAATCTCGAAAAACTTGAAGTGGGAGAATTCATACTCGACGAGAAGGTCATGGATCTCGCTGCCCGCCTACAGCTTGTCCTGTCCCTCAAGCTTGATGGTGATGGTCTGGATTTGAACCTCGATGCAAACCGCCTCGATAACCCTGGTGGGTCTTTGGTAGCTGTAACAGGTTACCAGCGGGAAAATCAGTTTGTGAATATTGATATTCAACTCAATGAACCACAAAACGGGATTGTCGCAACAGCTCTCGGGTTGGAGGGGTCTCCGCCAGTAAGCCTAGCAATGCGCGGCAGTGCACCTTTGGAAAACCTGGATGTAAACCTCGCTTTTGACGTGGCAAGAGAGAGAATTCTTGACGGAAATCTCGCAGTGAGCCGCGGCAATGATGCCTTGATGGTGTCCACCAATCTATCCGGTCCGCTTTCAAAAATAATGGATGATCGTGCAAAGGCATTTCTGGGTCCTCAATCCAATCTTGATGCAAGATTACGCTTTCCGGATTCCGGTGGCATGATAGTGGAAAATGCGAGCTTGAAGAGCGGCGTGGTGAGTTTTCAGGGAACGGCACAAACTAAACACGACGGATTTCTTTCCGAGTTAAATGCAAATCTTGAGCTCTTCTCCAGGCTGGGTGGAGAGATTGAACTTCCAAGTGATGATGCAGATATCACACTGGAGAGCGCTAAAATTAATGTGCTCTACGATCTCGCGAAGGGGCAGAGATGGGCGTCAACGGGTGCTGTTCAATCGCTTGCGGTAAACAAGTTACGGATTGATCGCGTTGCCCTCGACGGTACTGGCTTGGTGAGTGGAATCAATAATCCTGAAGCACGATCGGTTGATTTTGATCTGGACGTCAACGCCACCGGAATAAAAACGGATGACAGGGGAATTGCAGATGCATTGGGCAAAGCAATTGGCCTTCAGATTAACGGTGACTGGAGCAACAACGGTGTCATCAATCTTCCATTCATAAGTCTTTCAAGTGAAACCTTCAGCCTATTCTCAAAGGGTATTTTCAAGGAAGGAGAGTATGAGGGGCAGACCAATTTGCGTTCCAATGACCTTTCAATCTTTTCCTTGCTGGCAGACCGTGATCTTGGTGGAAAAATTGATCTGGTGGTGAACGGTTCAGTTCAGCCACTATCTGGCGCATTCGACCTCGCATTTGATGGGAATGGCGAGGATCTACAGATTGGCGTGGATAGTGCTGACCGGATCCTGAGTGGAAACACCAGACTGGATGGTAGCGTTGCCCGGGGCAATACGGGTACATCTTTCGATAGGCTCACAGTTTCTAACCAGGCATTCGATCTCACTGCAAATGGGAGGCTGGGAAGCAATTCAGCAGACTTCGCTTTGGACGCAAAACTCAACGACATCGCGACTATCCATGAAGCTTCTTCCGGAGAACTCCGGTTGAATGCAACTGTAAAGGGTGAAAGCCTGCCTTTGTCCGTGCAGGCTTCTGTGGGTGTGGAGGACGGTGTTCTTGCAAAAAAACGCGCCCAAAATCTACTGGCAAAGTTTGAAGGTACAACCGACGGCAAACTTACCCGCGGAAAGGTGTTTTCTGATGGACTCCTGGCTAACGAACCTGTGGAACTTGATGGGACACTCGAAGCATCGCAGGAGCGGACCGCCATCTCTGATCTGCAAGCTAAGATTGGTGCCACTGACATAAACGGTAATTTTGTCCGCGAGGAAGATGGCTTGATGAACGCCATTCTGGATGTGGCAAGCAAGGATATATCTTCGGTTGCGGCGATTGTGCTGGCCGATGCTAACGGCAGCATTAACGGGAAGGTGCA